>JAHIRR010000049.1 GCA_018818505.1 Candidatus Omnitrophota bacterium
CATTACGCGAATGTCGGAGAGATCAGCGCAGTGGGCGGAGACGCGTATTTTGACGAGAGTTACGAAGGCAATCCCTTGGTGAATGCTTTTGTCATCGGAGTGGTCAAACAAAAAGATATAGTGAGAGGCACGGCATCCGGTAAGGGCAATCCCGTGTATTATATTGGCGGAGATACAGGTAGGGACGGCGTGGGGGGCGCGAGTTTTGCCTCAAAGGAAATCACCGAGGAGTCCAGTTCAACACCGAACGCTGTTGCAATCGGAGATCCCGAACTCGGCAAAAGACTGCGCAAGGCATGCCTAGAATTGATTGAAAAAAAGGTGGTTATAGGCATGCAGGATATGGGCGCGGCAGGGCTCACGTGTTCTTCATGCGAGACAGCTACGCGCAGTGGCACTGGTATTGAAATAGACGTGGCGCTAATCCCGCAGAGAGAAAAGAACATGACGCCTTACGAGATACTCCTTTCAGAATCCCAGGAGAGGATGCTAGCTATCTTAAGGGCAGGGTCTGAAAAAGAGGGGCTGGAGATATTGAACAAATGGAAGATCAATGCCGTGAGGATCGGGAAGGTTACTGACGACGGCGTTATGAGGGTGAAGGAAAACGGCGTTACAGTGTGCGAGGTGCCTGCAGATGCATTGACAAAAAAGGCGCCGCTCTATGACAGGGAAATCAAGGAGCCTGGTTATTTAAAGGAGACAAAGGGCGCGTCTTTTGATTCCCTGGCCGAGCCGGGCGACTACAATAAGGTGCTATTGCAGCTCCTGGATCTTCCGACTATTGCCAGCAAAGAATCAGCGTATAAAAAGTTTACGTTTATAGAGAAGGACGAGGTGTTGGTCGGGGCAGGCTCTGATGCAGCAGTTGTTAAGATCAAGGGGACCAAAAAGGCCCTGGCAATGAGCGTGGACTGCAACGGCAGATTCTGTTACCTGAATCCCCATGACGGGGCCATGATGGCAGTGGCTGAGGCGGCCAGGAATATCGTATGCGCAGGCGGAAGGCCTTTAGCGGTTACTGATGGGTTGAATTTCGGAAATCCCATGAAGCCTGAGAACTACTGGCAGTTCCACAAGTGCATAGAAGGGCTTTCTGATGCGTGCAAGGCATTAGGGACACCTGTTATAAGCGGCAACGTGAGTTTCTACAATGAAAATCCTAAGGGAGCTGTTGATCCGACTCCGATGGTAGGAATGGTCGGGCTGATCGAGGACGCGGAAAAGGCTGTGACACAGGATTTTAAAAACGACGGCGACGAGATAATACTTCTGGGTAAAAACAAGCCAGGCCTTGGCGGCAGTGAATACCTCTATCATGTGCACAAGCAGAAAAAAGGAGACCCGCAGATTGACATGAAAGCGGAAAAGGCAGTGCAGAACGCATGCCTTGAGGCAATACAATCAGGCATTATCCAGAGCGCTCACGATACTTCAGAGGGTGGATTGGCTGTATGCCTGGCAGAGTCGTGTATCTCAAATGGATCTGCTATGAAAGGCGCTGTGATAGATTTAAGCGCGGCTAAAACTGACATGAGACTGGATGATGTGTTATTCGGCGAGGCGCCTTCAAGGATAGTGGTTTCTGTAAAAAGCTCTGATTCAGGAAAGCTGACAGAGATAGCAAAGAAGCACTCGGCCGCGTGTTATAGTCTTGGTAACGTCAATGGAGACAAACTCGTTATCAAGGGCGCAATAGCTGTTCCTGTGAAAAAGCTGAGCGATGCGTGGAGGAACGCTATTCCTAACAGGACAAAGTAAGACAGTATCAACAGAGACTGATAATAGTAGGGGACACTTAAGTGTCCCCTACTATTTCTTGACATACTACATATAGTTCTTTATAATATACATTCATCGCGGGGTGGAGCAGTCCGGTAGCTCGTCGGGCTCAGTAATGGGCGTCCTTACAGCAATGTAAGGAAAGATAACCTCTTAAAGTCGGTGAAGCCTGTAAAATGGTAATACCGAGCCAAGCCCCCGTTGCTTTGTTTCGCAAAGCGAAACAGCGGGGAAGTGTGTAGAGACTACATAGGAGGTACCCTAAACAGGGTAAAGGTATAGTCCAGACTACAAACTCCGACATTTTGTCGGGGGCAGTGAAAGCTGTAGTAGTAAGCATAACCCGAAGGTCCTTGGTTCGAATCCAAGCCCCGCTACCATGGTTCGACGCACAAAGGCCCTCTTTTTCAAAGAGGGCCTTTGTTTGCTCACCATGGCCCTGAGCAAGCAAAATAATGCAAAGCATTATTTTGCGCGTCGAAAGGCCATCCTGAAGCCAGTTTTTCTTTCTAGCTAGAAAAACTGGCTTTTTTATTTTTTCTGAAAATTTTTGAAAGAAAATAGGCCTTTCAATGTGTCTAATATAGTGTAAGGAAGAATGTTAAGGCCTTGACAATACAACTAAATTGTTGTATACTTTAAGTAGGGGGAAGAGTGGGAAAATACAACTGTGTTTATTACACTACAGCTACTGGCAGGCCTCCCGTGGAAGACTTTATTGAATCTTTAGATGAAGGCAGTCAGGACGCATTCTTTTATAAAATAGAATTACTTAAAGAATATGGCCCGCAACTCCGAAGGCCTCATACAGATAGCATAGGAGAGGGTATTTTTGAACTGCGATTTACAGGAAAAGAAGGTAGGATTAGAATTTTATTTTTCTTCTTCGAAGAAAATCACATAATTTTTACCAATGGTTTTATCAAGAAAACGCCAAAGACTCCGCTGAAGCAAATTAGACTTGCAAGGCAAAGGAAAAAAGAATATTTCGGTAGGAGGAAATAGAGATGAAAAAGGTTCAAGAGCATATCGATGAAAAATTAAAGAACGAACCTGGATTTAGAGAGCGTTATAATTTAATCATGCAAAAGGCCGAGATTGCCAAGAAAATAATCGGTTATCGCATCAAGCATAACCTTACTCAGAAACAACTTGCTGATGACTTAGATGTAAGTCAGCAGTATATTTCCAAAATAGAAGAAGGGGATTTTTCTACTCTTGATACGGTTGACCACATTCTTTTTAAAATGGGGTGTAGATTAATATTAAAGGTGGAAGAGTCACCATATACCACTAAGGCATGGAAGAAGATCGAAAAAATTGTTGCTGAGAAAGGAAATACATACAAGTCTCGCAGAAAGTCTAAAAGGCATATTAAAGGTCTATGATTATGGACACAAAACTCAAAGCAGATATTGCTGAGTCAGCTGTTATGACAGAGCTTTTGAAGCGAGGATTTAAAGTTCTTAAACCCATCGGAGATAGACTGCCTTACGATCTGGCTGTAGATGTTAATGGAAAACTAGTAAAGATACAGGTCAAAAGCGCTTGGTTTTATAGAGGCGCTATAAGGTTGATGTTAGAATAACTAAGACAAATCGCCGCAAAATGTTACGAAAATATTACACTAAGGACGATTTTGATTTTGCCATAATCTACATATCAAATCTCAACGTTTTCTACGTCATGCCCGTGTCAGTCTTTAATGGCTATAAAAGCGAGATCAGTTTAGTAGAAACTCAAAAAAGACAACGCAAGCCAAAATCAACAAAGTATAGGGAGCGTTGGGATTTATTGGGTAATATATAAAACAATAAGAGCGTCCTTGACTTTTTGCTATAATATGGTATAATTTAGTCAGTTAATTGACCAAATTAGTAATAATATAGGATGGTAGTATGTATATTCCGCAAAGACAATTGGATAATATTAAGGAAATGATCAAGCCTCAGAAGGTCATTATAGTGTATGGACCAAGAAGATGCGGCAAGACTACTCTATTAACGCATCTTCTTAAAGAAGCTGGGGAGCGGTATCTATTTGTCAATGGTGAAGATATAACAGTTCAGGATTTTTTGAGTAGTCAATCCATTGAAAAACTCCGTAGTTTTGTAGGAGATAATAAGCTTTTGGCTATTGACGAGGCGCAAAAGATAAAAAATATAGGCCTAAATTTAAAATTGCTTATAGATCATATTCCCAAGATAAAGATTGTTGCCACTGGTTCTTCCTCGTTTGATTTGGCCCATGAGATGGGTGAGCCCCTTACAGGGAGGAAGTTTACTCTAAAAATGTTTCCTTTGGCGCAGTTAGAGCTAGCCAATATCGAGACAGCAGTTGAAACAAAAGCACGCCTTGAACAACGTCTTATATATGGGTCCTATCCAGAAGTAATTATAGCTAATGATATATCGCAGGAGGTGGCATATCTTAAGGAGATAGTAAATTCATATCTTTATAAAGATATCTTGGAGCTTGACGGTATAAAACATTCAGATAAGATAGTGAGGCTTTTACAGTTATTGGTTTTTCAAATAGGACAAGAGGTTTCGTATAACGAGCTTGGAAGACAACTTGGCATGAGTAAGAACACGATCGAAAGATACCTGGATCTTTTAGAAAAGGCTTTTGTTATATTTAAATTGAAAGGATTTAATAGGAGTCTCAGAAAAGAGATATCTAAAAACCCCAGATACTATTTTTATGATAACGGTATAAGAAATGCCTTGGTAAATAATTTCAATCCCCTGTCTATGCGTGATGATGTCGGCATGCTGTGGGAGAATTATGTTATTGTCGAAAGATTAAAAAGACAGGAGTACTTGCGGATGCAGGTGAATAGTTACTTCTGGAGAACATACGATCGCAAAGAGATCGATTTTATTGAAGAGGTCGGAGGAAAGCTCTTTGGTTATGAGATGAAATGGTCAGATGCGAAACGCAAGGCACCAAAAGAATGGACTGATACATATAAAAAGTCCAGCTATAGCGTTATTAATAAAGAAAATTATTTGGATTTTATCACTTAAGCCAAAATCAGCAAAGTATAGGGAGCGTTGGGATTTGTTAGTAAAAAGCTGACACTAAGGAGTGCAGTGGAATTATAGCAGTTGTAACTTATTTTGAATACATAGGTAGGTATCTTGTACCGTTTGCAAATCTAATCTTACAAGTGTCCCCACCTCCAAGATTAAACATGTCCCCATTAATATTAGACACATTTACCAGTTAAATTCTTTCAAAAAAAATAAACAGGGGGACAGCCTTAATATTGAAAAAGGGGACAGGTTGCCGATAGAAATTGCAAACGGTACAAGATAACAACTCAGGATGGCCCCGAGTCCTTCGACTGTGCTCAGGATGGTTCGAAGGATGGTGAGCGAAGTCGAACCACAAGCGAGCCCGCAAGCTTAACTAGTGCGATTGTGGTGCATAGCCTTATTAATAGAGATAATTATCCAAGCTTCATTACCTAAGATTTAAATTTTTATAACTGTAAGCTCTTGCCATGGAAGGAAAGTTGTTTGATTATGCGAGGCTGTACCTTTTCCGCAATAAACCACAAAGGATTTTTTAACTTCCCGCCCAAAGATTTTTTTGAATAGATTGAGGGTTCGGCAAAAGTCTAAGTTTAGCGTTGCGGAGGATTTTATTTCTACGGCGGTCAACGATAAGGGATTCTGTAGAATTAGGTCTATTTCATTGCCTGTGCGGTCGCGGTAAAAATAAAGGTTTGAGGCTTTAGCTTGGTTGAATCTGGCTTTCAAAAATTCTGTGATGATCAGATTCTCGAATAAATTTCCCCGCAGGGGATGTGATTTTAGCTGTTTGGCATTTTCGATCTCCAATAAATATGCTGCCAGTCCAACGTCATAGAAGTAGATTTTAGGTGTCTTGATTAAGCGCTTTCCGATATTCCGGAAAAAAGGCGGAAGCAGAAAAACAATGTAACTTGCCTCCAGAAGAGAAATCCACTTTCGAATAGTTGGCTGAGATACACCGACATCGTTGGCAAGGCTGTTATAATTTAAAAGCTGTCCTGTCCGGGCCGCTAATATTCTGACAAATTTTTCAAATACATGCAGATTTTCTATCTGGCTAAGCTGCCGCAAATCTCTTTGAACATAAGTCTCGAAATAGTTCATATAAAAATTATGCGGCATTAAGTTTTCTTTATAAACTCTGGGGTAGAATCCTTTAATAAGCAGATCATCGAGCGACTTGTACTGTTTTTTGCTCCCAAGCTCTTTAAGATTAAACGGAAGCAGTTTTATCAAAGCAGTTCGTCCAGCGAGAGACTGGCTTATTGATTGAGTAATTTCAAACTGTTGACTCCCCGTGAATATAAACATTCCTTTTTGAGAAGACGAGTCTACTATGGACTGGATGTAGGAGGAAAGCTGCGGGGCCCTTTGTATTTCGTCAAGGATAGCGCCCCTGGAAAGGTTTTCTAAAAACCCGCGAGGATCTTCAATAGCAAGTTTACGTTTGTCAGGTTCTTCCAGGTTTACATAGGGTTTTTTGGGGAAACAGGCCTTTGCCAGAGTTGTTTTACCTGACTGTCTGGGCCCTGTTATAGTCACGACAGGATACTGCCTTGAAAATTCAACACATTTTTTGTGCAATAGGCGCCTTATCATACAAACAAGTATACACTATGGCTAATTCAAAGTCAAACTTTATATTAGCAAAAATTAATACATGGAGCGCAGTAAGACACTCTCTTGTATAATTTCTATCTTTGAGGTATACTTTATATTGGGTAGATACATGAACTTAGCCCCTTTGAGCAAGGGTGGTTTTTTGGGTAGATTATGAGAGGGATTAGAAAAGGATATAAATTGAAGATTACAATTTCGGTCTTAATTATAACATATTTGTTTGTTATGCAAGTAGCTTTTTCTTATGCTACCGAAGGATTGCGCATTCCCGTTGAAGGATATCAAAAAGCAGGTAAGATTCTTTTCTCTGATACATCCAATTATCTTAGAGAAGATAGGGATGCCAAGAAGGTTATCGATAGTCTTCTTGAACTTTTTTCAGACGGCATTAAAATTATAATCCTCGATCCAAAAAGACAAATGGGGCTTGGCGATGAAATAATTTTTTTTCAAATTTTCGTTCCCATTTTCTTAGAAAGATTTCCAGATACAAAGATTATATTCAGAAGCCAATATCCTAAAATGTGGAAGCATTTGCCAGACAACATAGAATTGACCGACTTACCGTGGTGGTCTTTAATGCCCACCCAAAAAGGCGATATATTAATTAAACCAAGCGGTTTTGAACTTGACAGATGGGAATTTAGGACATCAAAAGAAACAATTTTAGTAAATATCCATGACGTAGCCAAGGTGACAAATGCTTATGTGTGGAAATTATTTTTTAGCAAAGTGTTCGAATGCAGAACAAAAGGAAAACTAATCCCTTATATTATTAGCAAAAAGTCTATGTGGCATAAAGGAGCCTTAAATTTTATTAATAGACATGCATTAGATGATTCATCTCCGAAGATAGCAATGAATCTATTTGGTGGAGAACAACCTCAAAAAGGCTTTAGTAATTTTACGAAGCTACCTAACTTCATCACAAAATTTGTTAAGAAGACAAATGCATATGTATTTATAGTTATGAATGAAAGAAGTCCCCAGGGAGATGAATTTGAGAGATTTAAGAATAGGATCTGTGAGCTCTTAGGTAAAGGGTCAAAAAAAGTTATATTCTTACCTAGAATTAATAAACATACAGCCAGTTTGATTACCAATATTGTATATTTATGCGATGCAGGTATTACAACAGAAGGAGGCATGCTACACCTTTTATACGCTTTTGACAAGCCATTTATCTCTATTCATTCAGAAACAGCAGCTAATAAAAAAAATGTCGGACTTTCTGGTCCATCGCGTGTTTAGTTTCCAATAATATCAAATGGTAAATTTCAAAAGCCTTTTCTGATTTATGTTCCATTTGATGAAATGCTGGATAACAGACAAATTCTTAGAAAATTTTTTAGCAATACCAAAAAATTATTGTCATCATTCCCAAGAGATAATAAAAAGAAAAACAAATTAACCCTAATAAAGAGTTACTTAGAAAACTGGATTTAGATAAATTTATTCTTACTTTGTAGCTGAATATACTAGTAACTATTTGATCACTATCCATAAGCTCTGAAACTATAGCATCGTATTGCTGCCCCCCCACATCTAGCTCTTTTCCATTGACTCCTATAATCTATATATGGTATATTATGCCTGCTATGATACCGAGATATTCGCTTCCTAAGATGGCTAGTATCTGGAGTGAGGAGAATAAGTTTCAGAAGATGCTGGATGTTGAGATCCTTGCTTGTGAGGCAATGGCTGATCTGGGCAAGGTGCCGAGGAAAGAACTGCAGAAAATCAAGTCCAAGGCAAGGTTTAACGTAAAGCGAATAGAGAGAATAGAGAAAAAGACCCGCCACGATGTAATTGCATTCCTGCACAATATAGCTGAGCATGTTGGGAGCGCTTCAAGGTTTGTGCACCAGGGGCTTACTTCTAGTGATGTGCTGGATACTGCCTTGTCTTTGATGATGAAAGAGGCAGCTGGTATATTGCTGGATGACCTTAAGAAGCTAAAAACAGAACTGCGCAAAAAGGCAAAGAAATACAAGAAGACCATAATGGTTGGTCGGAGCCATGGCGTTCATGCTGAGCCAACTACATTTGGGCTAAAGCTGGCGCTATTTTTTGATGAAATAAATAGATGCATTGATAGAATAGAAAAGGCAAAGGATATAATAAGTGTTGGCAAGATCTCAGGGCCTGTTGGCACATATTCTAATGTCGAGCCTTATGTTGAAAATTATGTGTGTAAGAAGTTAGGCCTGAAGTCAGCAAAGATCTCGACGCAGGTTTTACAGAGAGACAGGCACGCGGAATATATGTCGCATATCGCTGTAGTGGGCGCGACGTTAGAGAAAATAGCGGTAGAGATACGTAATCTTCAGAAGACAGAGGTGAGAGAAGTCGAAGAGCCGTTTTCAAAGGGTCAAAAGGGGTCGAGCGCAATGCCGCACAAAAGAAATCCTGTCATGTGCGAAAGGATTACAGGGCTTGCAAGGATTCTGCGCACAAATGCGTTAGCAGCAATGGAAAATGTCGCGTTGTGGCACGAGAGGGACATTAGCCATTCGTCTGTTGAAAGGGTTATTGTGCCTGACAGCACAATTCTATTGGATTACATGCTAAATGACATGATATTTATCATTAAAAACATGCATGTCTATTCTCAGAATATGAGAAATAATCTGGCAAAGACGCGGGGCCTTATATTTTCAGCAAGGATTTTAGTAGAGCTAGAGAAAAAAGGCGTAGAAAGACGCAAGGCATATGACATTATCCAGCGATGCGCAATGGAGGTCTGGAAGAGAAATGAGAATTTCAAGGCAGCGCTGTGGATGGACAATGATTTTAGGAAGGTAGTCAGATCAAAGGAGCTGGAGAAGTTCTTTGACCTCGGGTATTATACAAAACACGTGGATAAGATTTTCAGAAAGGTCGGCATTTAATTAAACGCGAATACTCGCAAATCTAACGCGAATATTCGCGAATATCAGCGTTGGATTCGCGATAATTTGCGTTAAAAAAATAAAACAAAAGGAGTGGTATGAAAAAAGGTAAAAAGATCTACGAAGGCAAAGCAAAAAGGGTTTATGAAACTGATAAACCTGATTTATTTATTCAGGAGTTTAAGGACGACGCGACAGCGTTTGACGCTACAAAAAGAGGTACTATAAAAGAAAAAGG
>JAHIRR010000050.1 GCA_018818505.1 Candidatus Omnitrophota bacterium
ATATTCAATAAAAGGTCTGGAAATGACCACGTAGAGTTTCTCATAAAGATCAAGGAATTCCTTATAGCTGATAAGAATAGGCCTAAGTTAGGACTTGCTGCAGAGACGATACTGAAAAAATTGATTAATTTTCATCCTGAAAAAACTGATAGGGATAATATTACAGCGGAACAGCTTGCTGCGCATAATAGATGCGCTAATTATATACGGGACAAACTTGGAAATGCTGGCATAGAAACATTTGAAGTAGTATCGAGTGTCACAGGGGAAAAGAGCATAGTCGGCATCATAGGTGAAATCAACGATTTACTTGGAGATGCGCTCATTTTTGATTGTCATTACGATGTCAAAGACGTCGAAGGCAGAAAAGCAGAAGAAAATTTTGATTCGGATTTAGTATTTATTGGAGAAAGATTTAGCGGGTTAACGCAAAACAAAATCTTCAATTTATCAGAAAGGGGCATAGCTAAGGTATACCGCGGTGCTGGTAGTTGTGATATGTTAGGAAGTAGCGCTGCTCTTCTGGCTACGGTCGATGCCATTAAAGATTCTCAAAAAAATAATAGCAATTCTTGCATATTCATCTTTGCGCCAGATGAAGAGTTTGGCGCTCATCACGGAACAGAACTTGCGGTGCAAGAACTGTATAATAGATATACAAATTTGCAAAGAAAAACCTCCGAAGGAAAAGTGCACACACTTATTATGGAGCCTACATACCTAGCATATAATAGATGCCATAGGGGGCAAATCGTCATGGATGTGAAATTACCGTCAATTCCACCTTCAGATCTCCAAGGTTTTGACTATCAGGATTTTTCCTCTATTACAATGCATCCGGGCTACTTCGATAAAAACAGCGAGTCCAATAAGCCTGTTCTGAAACAAGTACTTGATTATCTGGAAGAAAATGAGGGTAAAATTTTCCCCATTGATCTCTTCGTCGGAGATAAGAAAGGCGACGAAATAGTCATATCTAATCCGAATGCCATTCCAACATGCGCCAGATTATATTTTACTAATGATAAGTCAAGCATTAGAGAGGAGACAAGCAGGCTGATAGACTTTCTAAAAAAATATTGGGATCTCAATTTTATTGTGCCAAAAAAGTTTCCGCGCTCAAAATTTGCGACAGAAGGCATTTCATATGGAATTAATATAAAAAGGGGTGAGGATGGGTGGATGGTATTTTTGAATATACGCATGTTTTACGAAAATGAAAATGAAATAAAGGAAAAGTTAGAAGAGATAGTCAAATATTGCGAAGGTAATATTACCAGATTTAGATGGGTTAAACCGTTGCATACTCCACAACCTATTCCCTTGCTTCAAAAACTTGTTAGCCACGGAAAAAGACATTGGCCAGTTGCACAGAATCTATTTTCCGATAATTACGACAAAGCAACTTCTGAAGAGGAATTTTTAGGAGGCACAGTCGCCCGATGGTATAAACAAAAAGGCGTCAACAATATAGTAATATGGGGACCTTTAGGATTTTTACTTCACGCCAAAGGTGAATTTGTTTTTGTGCAGTCTATCGATTATATGGCTCTTGTATTACAAGATCTGCTTGAGTCTCATTTGAGAAAACAATATGTTTTACCCTTGCTACCCAAAAGACATGATGCAACAGACCAAAGTCTTTAAGGCGCCCTTCCATTTCCCCTTTACCTACCCCCACTATAGCGCTATCATATATAACACACATAAGTAGCTCTTATCATGAAGCTCTTCTTAATGTACAAAATTCGACCTTAACGAAATGGACTTTAAGAATACTGCAAAGAAGGTGACAAAATGAGAAAACTTGTTTGTATGGCAGTAGCGCTACTTGTAATATCGGGAAATGTCTTTTTAGTTTTTGCTGACACTATAGCGACTTCTGCTGACGGCACAGTAATCAATTATTACGAGCATGGGCAAGAGAGGCCGGTACTCGTGTTCGTTCACGGATGGAGTTGTGACGCGAGCTACTGGAAAGAGCAAATCGAGTATTTTAAGGAGAAATATCGCATGGTTCTGATAGATCTGGCCGGGCATGGTCGTTCCGGGAGTGAACGCGAGAATTACACCATGGAAGCCTTTGGCCAGGATGTAAAGGCTGTTGTCGAAAATATCGGGGCAGAGAAGGCAGTCTTGATCGGTCATTCCATGGGTGCCCTTGTGATTGCAGAAACGGCTCGCTTGATGCCAGAGAAGGATTCTTGTACCGTTTGGGAATTTAGCTTCGCAAGTGTCCCTGTTTTTAAGATTAAAAGTGTCCCCCGGATTATAAGGGAAAATAGGGGCGCCCTATTGGGGGGCACCCTATAAATATTGATATGGAAAGGATTGAGATAAAGATAGGCGACATCACTAAGGAGCGCGTAGACGCTATTGTAAATGCTGCAAACACCTCGCTTTTGGGCGGGGGAGGGGTGGATGGAGCTATTCACAGGGCTGCAGGACCAGGGCTTTTAGAGGAATGTAGGACGCTAGGTGGTTGCAAGACTGGGCAAGCAGAGATCACTAAGGGCTATAATCTTCCTGCAAAATATGTAATACACACAGTAGGTCCGGTATGGCATAGCGGCAAGAGTAATGAAGAGGTGCTATTAGCTGACTGCTATAAAAACTCCCTAAAAATAGCAAAGGAGTGCGGTATCAAGACAATAGCCTTTCCAGCTATATCTACAGGCGCGTATCGCTTTCCCATTGACAGGGCAGCAAAGATAGCAAGGAAAACCACCATGGAATTCCTATCCAAAAACCCTGAGATAGAAAAAGTAACCTTTGTGTGCTTTAATAAAGAGATTTACGATTCGTATTGCCCCAAAATACATTGACTTTTCGCTATAATTTGATATAATATAATCGATATTTAAGAGTAACCCCGGACCACTCACTTCGTTCGGGTACGGGGCATGGGTCATGGAAAAGATGGCCTTTTTGTGCCTTGTAATAGAAAGAGATTTTAAAAGAGAGTGGATTATGATGAGGTTTGTAAAAGGAATCAACATAGCATTGATATTTATAACAACACATCTAATTCTGGGTTTAGACTTTAGCTACTCTTTACCTGACTATCAAAAACTTAGAGTGCCTCTGCTATTTAGCGTAGGGCAAAAGCGCCAAATAATCCCTAATAAAATTAGTAGATATTTATCACCACAGATAAATAAAATCCAAGAAGAAAGCGGTAATGATGGAGTAAAATATTTTTATGCTGTTGGTGAAAATGGCGCTATATTAGGAGAGTTAGCCATTGATGTTGACAAGAGAATTAATGCAATATCTATAATAAATATCGGCTCAAAAATAGAAGGCAAGCACATAGCAAAGAGTCTTGTTGGGTATATAGCTTCATTGTATCCTGGATATAAAATTATGGCTCCACAAGTTTTAAGTGCCAGAATGATATCCATATTCGAATCATTGTTTGAGGATTATATTTTTGATCCCTTATATCTCCATCTTAGAGCTGAAGTTTCGCTTTCATTTGCTGATACTTTGCAGCTTAGAATGAGCTCTAAGCATAAAAGCCTTGATTCTAGTTTGTAGTTCGGGAGCACTATATAAATAGCTCTTAATAATTAATAGGTTGATAGTAGACATCCTATTTGGGGACACCATATCATTTAAAATCCCTACCTATTTTTAAATTTCCTAAAATAATCCTGCCCCGTTCCAAATTCTTAAATATCACCGTATAATCTATCAGAATTGCCCGCAATTAGTTCCAAACGGTAAAATCAATAATCGATTAGAATTTTGGAATGGGGTGAAAGAAAATACCCCTCCAGATGTGTCTAATATAGTAAAGGGAGGTGCATTATGACGGAAGGGCAGTTTTTGGGGTTTTTGGAGCATTTGTGGCGGAGTAAGGGCAGGGAGGCCATGATGGCTGGGATGGTGGATGACCCTGATCCACGAGTACAGGCAA
>JAHIRR010000006.1 GCA_018818505.1 Candidatus Omnitrophota bacterium
CCAGGCACTGCGTTATAGATGAGGTGAGCGTAGTCTTACCGTGATCTACGTGTCCAATAGTGCCGATATTTACGTGTGGCTTAGTGCGTTGGAATTTTTCCTTTGCCATTGTCTGCTCCTTCTTGTTTTACTTGCTTATAATTTTCTCCGCTATATTTTTAGGCACTTCTGCGTAATGAGAAGGCTCCATTGTATACGATGCCCTACCCTGTGTCAAGCTCCTTATAGCCGTTGCGTAACCAAACATCTCTGCTAGCGGCACATCGCCCTTTACTAACTTTAGATTAGCCTTTTGTTCTATTTCTTTGATCTTGCAGCGTCTTGAATTCAGATCACCTATAACATCTCCCATATAATTTTCAGGGAAAATAGCTTCAAGGCTCATTATAGGCTCCATAAGCTTACACTTGGCCTTTTTCAAACCATCTGTAAACGCTATTGAGCCGGCCATCTTAAAGGCGATCTCTGAAGAATCTACCTCATGAAAAGACCCGTCAATCAGACTGACCTCTGTATCTATCACAGGGTAGCTTGCCAGAATACCTGTCTTTGACGCCATTTCAATCCCGTTTTTAACAGCCGGGATATACTCTCTGGGGATGGCGCCTCCTATGATCTTATTCTTAAACTCTATTCCAGTGCCTGGCTCGCCTGGCTTAATGATAATAACAGCGTGGCCATACTGTCCTCTGCCGCCTGACTGCTGTATAAATTTACCGACTGATCTGACCTCCAGAGTCGGCATTTCTTTGTAGGCAACCTGTGGCATGCCTGTCTTTGTCTCCACCTTGAACTCGCGATAGAGCCTGTCTACGATTATCTCGAGATGCAATTCTCCCATGCCTGATATAAGAGTCTGCCCTGTTTCAGTGTTGTAACGCACCCAGAAGGTAGGATCTTCTTCTTGTAATTTATTGAGCGCAAGGCCGAGCTTGTCCTGGGCTATCTTTGTAGCTGGCTCTATTGCCATAGAAACCACGGGCTCTGGAAAATGTATCTTCTCTAATATAATAGGATAATCCTTTTCGCAAAGCGTATCACCTGTGCGCACATTCTTTAGTCCCACAACGCCTACGATATCACCAGCGCCTGCCTCATCTACTATCTCCTGCTTATTAGCGTGCATGCGCACGATCTTGCTCAATCGCTCTTTGAGATCGCGGCTTATATTGTAAACGTAAGAACTTTTTTGCACTGTGCCTGAATATATCCTTATATATGCGATCCTGCCTACGTATGGATCTGTTGCTATTTTAAAACATAGCGCGCAAAACGGCTCGTCATCATCTGTCTTCCTGAATATATCCTCGTCCGAATCAGGGCTCATCCCTTTAATAGGGAGTACGTCTAGCGGCGATGGAAGACATTCGCACACCGCATCCAACAGCATCTGCACGCCTTTATTCTTAAAAGCAGCGCCGCATAATATCGGTACAAACATATCTTTCACAACTGCCTTGCGTAGAGCCGATCGTATCTCAGGCTCTGTTATCTCCTGATTGTGGATATATTTGTCCATTAGTTTCTCATCGTGCTCTGCTAACTTTTCTATAAGGTCATGCCTGTATATCTTCACCTCTTCCATTTTATCTGCAGGTATTGGGGCTTCTTCAAAATTATCATCTATTTTGTCTTCCTTAAACATATGCGCCTTCATGCCAATAAGGTCTATTATTCCTTTAAAATTCTCTTCACTGCCAATGGGAAGCTGTATGGGAAACGCATTCGCAGCAAGCATATCTTCCATCTGCTTTACTACCTTTGTAAAATCAGCGCCCACGCGATCCATCTTATTTATAAAAGCTATCCTTGGGACCTTATATTTATCTGCCTGGCGCCACACTGTTTCTGTCTGCGGCTGCACGCCACCCACTCCACAGAACACAACGACTGCGCCATCCAGTACCTTCAGCGATCGCTCGACCTCTGCTGTAAAATCCACATGACCTGGAGTATCGATGATATTTATTCTGCAGTCCGTCCAGTTGCAGCTCGTAGCCGCTGAGGTAATCGTGATGCCTCGCTCCTGCTCCTGCTCCATCCAGTCCATTGTCGCAGTGCCCTCATGCACCTCGCCTATCTTATAGAGCCTGCCTGCATAGTAAAGCATCCTCTCAGTAGTCGTGGTCTTGCCAGCGTCTATATGAGCAATAACTCCTATGTTCCTTAATTTTTGTAAGGATATTTCTCTGATCATATGCCTATTGCTTGTTTTCTGTTGTGTTTCGATCGCCACTTTTTATCTCTATGCCTTTCATTACCACTTATAATGCGCAAAGGCCTTGTTAGCCTCTGCCATCCTGTGCATGTCGTCTCTCTTTTTCATTGCAGAACCCTGTTTCTTAAATGCTTCCATGAGCTCATCCGCGAGCTTCTCTTCCATGGGCCTGCCTTTTTTCTGTCTTGCAAA
>JAHIRR010000051.1 GCA_018818505.1 Candidatus Omnitrophota bacterium
GCAAATCCTGTTAGCGTTAATGAGATTGAATCACATGTGAGAAACGGAAAGGCAGGTTAGATGATTTCTGTTAGTGCTCCTCAGGTGCGTTTTACCTGGAATATGCTTTATAATTGCAATTACCGCTGTTCCTATTGTTTCTTTGCCGGAAAATGGGAAGAGTATAAAAAGCGGGATATCTATCTCTCCGTAGATGAATGGAATATTTACTGGAAGAGGATGTATGAGATGTATGGCCTGATTTACCTGGTGATTACAGGAGGAGAGCCTTTTATATATCCAAACTTTATTGAATTAATAGAGAGGCTTTCCCAGTTTTGCTATCACATAAATATCTCAACGAATGCCTCTGGAAACCTTGAGGAGTTTGTTAAGAAGATTGACCCAAAAAAGGTATCTCTTTCTTTGAGCTTTCAGCCTGAATTTGAAAAATTGGAAAGATTTATAGAGAGACTATTGTTTATCAGGAAGCATGGATTTAATGGGTGCATAAACTTCGTGGCATACCCACCTTACATTAAGGATATAGCTTCTTTGAGGCAGAGGTTCGCATCTATTGGAGAGACGCTAAAAGTCATACCTTTTTGGGGCGAGTATGAAGGCAGGAAATATCCAGAGTCCTACAGTGAAGATGAAAAGGCATTGGTAGGGATTGATGATAAATGGTTTGAGAATGTGAGGAGGAAAGGTTCCATGTGTCAGGCAGGCATGAAGAGTGCCTTGATTTTTCCTGATGGAAAGGTTGCCAGATGCGGCCAGATCGGAGAAGAGGCGCTTGTGGGAAATTTCCTTGATCCTGAGTTCAGGTTATTTGACAGGCCCTTGCCCTGCGATGCAGAATATTGCCCCTGCGATGAAGGTAGGATACCCATTGAAGAAAATGACAAGGAGGAATCAAAATTGGAAAATACAGTTATTACACAACAACCTCTAAAAGAAAATAAAATATTGTTACGTCAGGAGAATATAGCCTTAAATGACAGGGAGCATGGAGAGGGAAAGATTTGCCTGCAGTCTACGCCCAAGGCATTTTTTATGCAGATAGCAGCACCGTGCAATTCAAGCTGTGTATTCTGTTCAAGGGGCAAGGACTACGAGATATTCGATCTCGAGGTCTTCAGAAAGAGGTTCGAAGAAAAGCTTTACGAGCCTTTATCAAAGGCTGAGCAGATAATCCTTACAGGTTCAGGTGAGTTTCTGCAGTTGCCAGAGGCTGGAAAAATCCTGGATTATTTTGATATGAATTTTCCTCAAGTAAATAAAATGTTTTCTACTAATGGCTCTTCTCTTGTTCCCTGGGCTGCTGAAAAGATAGTAAATAGCCCCAGCGAATACACGATACATGTATCTCTGCATGCAAGCAACAGCGCTCTTCACAAGACACTTACACGCATGGATAATTTTCATAAAATCCTGGGCCAGGTGGATAATATTTTGAAGCTTAGGAAAGAATCAAAAAAATATAGCCCAAGGGTACATTTAATATTTGTTGCTAACACCTTGAACATAGATAATTTCCCTGATTTTATAAGGCTTGCACATCGATTAGGCGTTGACAAGGTGGTCTGTTATTACAATTATATCTATGTACCTGTTCAAAAATACCTGTCCTGCTATTTCAAGCAGGAGCTTACTAATAAATTTCTTTCTGAAGGCGAGGCGCTTGCTAAGAAATTGGGCCTGGATATAAGTTTGCCGCCAAAATTCAACCAGAAGGAGTATCCTGATCTTGGTATTTGCAGGGAACCATTCAGTCAGATCATGTTTACTTCAGAGGGCCATGTACTTCCATGTGATGCGTCTGAGGACTGTTATGAAAGGCTGGAAAACGTGAGGGATTTTAACGAGATCTGGAATAGCGATTATTATCAGAAGTTAAGGAAATCTGTTATAGACGGAACAGGCGCTTGTTTTAATCACTGCCTAAGGGCGAATCCATCTAAGATAAATGACTTCAAGTCTCATGTTATACACAGGGGTAATGAAAAAGAGATAGAACTATCATGGGGTGATAATTTTTAATGGCTGCGATACAAAGAGACAGAAAAGTAAAATTTACATGGGATATTCATTATAAGTGTAATTTTCGCTGTCCTTATTGCTGGTTTTATTGGGACTGGGCAAAGGTGTCGCGGAGAAATCTTTATTTACCTCCAGAAGAATGGCTTAAACATTGGGAAAATATACATAGAAAATATGGAGAGGTCCACATTGAGATCACGGGCGGTGAACCGTTCATGTACCCAGATTTTATAAGGCTGATAAAATTGCTGTCAGCGATTCATACAATCAAGATCACGACCAATATGTCAGGCGACATAGAGGGTTTTGTCAGGGAGATAGATCCCGGGAGGGTATACCTGGATTTGAATTTTCATGCCCTGTTTGCCAATATAGAGACCCTGATTAAAAAGGTGCTGATCTTAAAAAATGCAGGATTCAAATGCGGCATCTGTTACCTGGCTTATCCCCCGCAAATGGCACAGATAGATTTTTATAAGAAGCGCTTTGAGGAGGCTGGCATTAGTTTTGCGCTCGCAGCCTTTTGGGGAGAATACCAGGGCAAAAAATACCCGGAAAGTTATACCCCTGAAGAAATAGAGGTCATAAAGCCGTTCATGGGAGACATAGACAGGGTTACATATCATCTAAAAGGGGAAAGCCCCAAGGGAAGGTTATGCTACGCAGGTTACAAGTCTGCTGTTCTTCAGGCAGATGGCGCTATTGTGAGATGCGGGCCATTGGCTGATAAGGTAATAGGCAGTATCTTAGACAAGAATTTTTCGCTATCAGACGAGCCTCAGCCATGTGAAGCCCAGGCCTGTCCTTGTAACGAATACGTGAATATTTGCTGAGAAAGGCTATAATGCAAAGTGCGCTTATTTTATGTCCTGCATGGTCAAGAGAAATGCCGCATCTTGCCATTGCCCTGCTTTCATCATATTTGAGAAAGCACGGGTATCAGGTGTCAGTCTTTGATTTAAATAATGATTTCTATCACAATGCTTCTGAGGCATATAAGGATACATGGAAGAAAGAAAAAGATCTTCTCTGGACAGACCCTGATTTTGTAGCAAGGTTTATTTCGGAAAATAATGACCTGATCGATGTGTTCCTGGGTAAGATCATGGGATCAGGTGCGTCAGTCATTGGCTTTTCTGTATATTATCCCAATGAGCTGATGAGCCTGGAATTGGCAAGGAGGATTAAGAAGATAGACAAAAGTCGAACCATTGTTTTTGGAGGGCCGCAGTGCCTGAGGGAGCATGACGGTAAGAGATTTCTTATAGATGGGGACGCGGTTGACATTGTTGTTACAGGAGAAGGGGAAGCGACCTTATTGGATTTAGTTGGATCAATAGAGAGGGGTGGGAAAATAGATTTTTGTAAAGGCACCTTGATCAGGGTAAATGGGGATATTGTTGATGGAGGAGATAGGCCCTCAATCAATGATTTAGATAGCCTGCCTTACGCGGATTTTACTGATTTTGATCTATCGCGCTATGAATACAAGGTAGCCTTGCCTATTCTTTCGAGCAGAGGCTGTATACAAAACTGTGTCTTCTGCACGGTTAATTCCTACTGGAAGAGATATCGTTCATTTAGCGGTGAAAGGTTGTTTAAAGAGGTAGAACATCAATTGAATCTTTTTAAAGAAGTAAAAGACCTGCATTTTTATGATCCTTTATTAAATGGAAATATTAAGCACTTGGAGGCATTTTGTGACCGGGTAATCGAGCGAAAAAAAGAAAACAGTCTTTTCTCTATTTCATGGCAGGGTGAATCAATTGTCCGGCCGGACATGACAGGAGATTTACTAAAGAAAATGAAGGATGCAGGCTGTTATCACATGGCATATGGCATTGAGAGCGGCTCCCAGAGAGTTCTGGATAGCATGAAAAAGCGTTTTAAGATCATTGATACGGAGCGGTTGATTCGAGAGACTCATGAGGCAGGGATTAAAACAGCCTTGAATTTCATGTTTGGTTTTCCAACTGAAACCGAAGAGGATTTCAAAGAGTCGCTCGAATTTCTCAAAAAAAATCATAGATATATAGACAGCCTGATTCCCAGCGAGGCGTTTTGTTCTATCCATGAGCACACCTATTTGTATAATCACCTGGAAGAATTTGGGATATCTACCTCGAATTTTCACAAAGATTTTTGGGAGTCTATGAATGGCAGAAATAACTATATAGAAAGGCTTAGGCGTTTTGAGGAGTTTTGCGAACTGGCCATGTCATTGAATATCAATATAGGTACCGGGTATAGCAAGATCAAGGCCTTCAGAGAAAAACACATAGAAGGATATCGTTCTTATAAGGGCTTGAATAAAACAGAGGATAATCATATGACAGATACGAAAGAATCGAATGAGATCAAACAAAACGGAAGGTTTTCTTTTAGCTGGGATCTGCACTATAAGTGTAACTACCGCTGTCCTTACTGCTGGTTTCATGGCAAGTGGGAGGATATGGAAAAACTAAATCGATATGAACCTATAGATAAATGGATAGGGCTCTGGGAGCGCGTCTATCATCAATGCGGCAGTGCTCATATAGATATACTTGGCGGAGAACCTTTTTTGTACCCGGACTTTATCGAGTTAATCGTAAGGTTGTCCCGCTTACACGACATTGTGATAACTACGAACCTCTCAGTTCATGCAGAGGTTTTTGCAAGAGAAGTTGACCCGCTAAGGGTAAAGGTCAATGCGACCTTTCACCCTTTATTTGCTGATATGGAGCAGTTCGTAAAAAGGGCATTGCTTTTAAAGGAAAAAGGATTTAGTGGTTCGGTGGTGTATCTTGCCTATCCTTCACAGATTGGCAAGATACCCTACTATAGGCAGAAATTTCAGGAGAAGGGACTACCTTTTTCTATATTGACTTATTGGGGGCAATGTAGAGGCATTTCTTATCCTGATGGCTATACAGATGAGGAAAAGGCTATTATACACGGCTCTATAGCATCGCGTGGAGGTGAGGAATTTCAAACAGTGCCTAAAAAGGTCAAAGGAAGACTCTGTCACGCAGGCCATAGGTATGCTGTTATCCAGGGCGATGGCAATGTGCTGCGGTGTGGCGGAGGATTGTCTAACGAGTCAATAGGTAATTTTTTTGATGATAATTTCAAACTGTTAGACGGTCCGTTGCCATGTAACGCGGAATTCTGTCGGTGCAATGAATGGGCGCTGCTGTTGGAGGATAAAAATTAACCGATGAGATTTTTTTGTAATTTTTTACTTGTTTTATTCGGTGTTGTATTCGCATTTTTTGCGGCAGAAATCATCTTTCGAGCAAGTCCTTATTGCGATAGCCTGCAGAGTTATAGTTTTGAGAACCCTTTCCTTGATTTCGGCAATATTGAGGCTGTAAGGGCTGCACATGGATTTGGGTTCGAACTTATACCAAACAGCCACCCTATTATAAATTCTTACGGGATGTTTGATAAAGAGTATGACACAGAAAAGACAGATGCTACCTTTCGAATGGAAGTCTTAGGTGATTCTATTACTGCTGAGCTGGGCGGATGGACAGAGATATTAGAAGAGAGATTAAATAGAAACAGCAATTTAAAATACGACAATGTTGAAATATGGAATACTGCTTTGCCTGGGTATGGAATTAGAGATTACGGACTCTATTGGCATTCTAAGGGGATAAGATATAAACCAGATATGCTTGTGATCGCGTTTTGTCTGAATGATTTAGATCAGCCCAACATCGTTGTCTATAAAACAAAAAAAGGTTTTTTAAAATATAGTTTTCCCTATCCTGATGCAGAAAAATACTTTAATAAATATTTATTCCGCACCTCTGCTTTTTATCGCTTTTTACTGTTACGGATACAAGCGATCTTTGCATCCAGGATTTCCTATCAGGACGCGCATTACGAAAGTGCTAAGGGAACATTAGCTGCTATTGGACAGAGTGCCAGGCAGCACGCAATTGACATAGTCGCGATTATTCTTCCCTATCTTGATCCTCCTGATGAATATAAGAAGACAGAACAAGAACAATATAACGAGATAGGCAATACCTTAATAGATCTAAATATCAAATTTCTTGACTTGTATCAATTTTTTGACAGGGATGAGTTACGTAATTTTAGAAAATCCGATACACCGCACGATTTTACGCACCCATCCATAAAAGGACATGAGCGATACGCTGAAGTAATTTATAATTTTTTGTTAACCGAAGGATATCTGGATTAACAAATGGCAAGCATTTCACTAGTTATACCTGCGAAAGATGAAGAAGACAATATTCAGGAGACAGTATCTTCGATTGTAAAAATATTATACAGTCTTTGTACTGACTATCAGATTATTTTAATTAACGATGGCAGTGTCGATAAAACGAAGATGATAATGGAAGGCATGCGAAGAATTCAGGGTAATCGTATAAGAATATTACATAATGAAGCCAACAGAGGCATGGGAGCATGTTTGCGGTCAGCTTTTTCTGTTGCCACAAAGGATTTGATTTTATATACAGATATGGACATGCCTGTCAGGGCAAATGATATTAAAAAGGCCGTGGAGATTTTCGAAAAGGGGAGTGTAGATATTCTATCCCTGTATCGAGATGATTGGAAGCGGGAGTCTTTTTTGCATAGTATATATTCATACGTGTACAATTTTTTTGTACAAATATTCTTTGATGTCAAGGTTAGGGATATAAGTTTTGCTTGTAAGTTATTCAAGAGGGAAATATTGCAGAAAATATCGATCAGATCTGACACTGCATTTGCAAAAACAGAGTTTTTAATAAAGTGCAGCAGGTTGGGGTATAGGATATTGCAGTTCCCCGTAAGGTATAATAAGCGAAAAAAAGGCGTGTCAAAGTTTAATAATTTTCAGAAGATATTTAATATCTTACGCGAGGCAGTGATTTTTAGATGTCAATTTTACTCAGCATAATAGTCTCTCGGTTTTTGTTGTCTATATGGTGGTTTTATTATAAGGCCAATGGTTTTTTTATGTGTTTTGGGGATAGCTGTTCAAGGACTCATGCTGGCATTTGCCTGGCGCGTCATGGACTAATTGAGGGTTTTCCGCACGGGCATACATGGCTGCCATTGCATTTCTATATCTTAGCCTTTATTTTTAAGATCATTCCAGACACGATAAGCGTTCCGCCTATCTTAAGTTCTGTTTTCTTCGTAGGCTCAATTTTTTGGGTCTACAGGATAGCGAGGCGCTTGTTTGACACGGAAGATAGTAAGCCAGTGGCCTTATTTGCATGCAGCATTGTAGCTTTTTACCCCTGGTTTTTTAATCAGCTCC
>JAHIRR010000007.1 GCA_018818505.1 Candidatus Omnitrophota bacterium
CTTTTAATAATCAGGAAAGATTAAAAAGAATTGTAACTGGAGGGGTGAGAATTACAGATTGGTAAAGCTAGGGGAACTACGAATCGGAAGCGGAGCCATCATTATTGTTTTTGGCACACTTTTAGGTATTGCTAACAGTAAATTAAGAAATAGCATAAAAAGCTTGAAAAAGGTTATTTTTATACTATAATTAATATAGATATAGCTATAAAAGCTCTATTAACGTTATGGCGTAAAAGCTGTAGCTGAAACACCATTTTTTTGGGTGGATTATGAGGAAGTTTAAAAAAATTTTAAATTCGAAGATAGTTATAGCTGGTTTAGGCATATTGTTTTCATTAGACAATATGCTTTATCCTTGTCCAATATCGAAAGATACGGTTAGAGTACCAGTTGTATCGCAGGATAAGAAATTTGCAGATAAATTTGAAGAGGTTTCTGATTCAAAAACTAGGGATGGCGTTATGCAAGCATTGATAAAAGAATATAAAAAAAGAAAAGAGCATCTTATAGGCGATATGAGTATCGTTAATGAAAATATTAGTGATAGACTCGGTACTTACTATGACGATAGCGGAGTATTGTTGGTACTGGCTAAAAATTCTTCTGAGAAACGAGAATGGGAAGAGAGGTTGAGGAGGCTTGACGATGAATTTGGTCATTATTCGTCTCGTGGGATAAATTTTGTTTATGATGACATTACATGGGAATTTACACAACTTCTTAATAGTCATGGTTTTGATTTTGATAAGGGTTATTATAGAGATTCTATTAATAAAGTTTTTAATAGCCCTTTTGCAATCAAGGCTTTTATTAAAATTTTGGAGACAGCTCATAATAATACCACTGATACGCTGGAGGTATTTCAGAATATTTCTGCTAATGCAAATACTAATGCTGAAGTAGAAATAGAAGGTTTTTATATTAATAAACTGTCATTCATTTGGAATGTTGATTTAACTTTGAGAGATAAAATTTTGCATACCTTGAGAACGTTTCCCGGTGATAAATTAGTTGGTTTATGTTATTTTTTTATAGAATTTGCCAAGCTCGCACCTGATGCAAGAGAAAATATGCTAATTAAAATTTCAGATTATAAGAAAAAAAGAGAAAGGGCATTGACATGGAGACTTATGCATTTGTACCCTAAGCATACGATAGGCATTCGTGTATACCGTGGTTTAAGAACTATAGTATATGATGGATCAGATAAGAAACTGATAGGTACTGACCCTACTGATTTCGCCCTTGCAAAAAACACTGCCATGAGATTTTCTAGCGAAACTGGACAGATAATCGTAGTCAATATTCCTATAGAAGCAATAGTCCTTTACAGCGGGAGCTTGTTTGTTAGTGATACAATGGTTGTAAAAGAAGGAATTTATAAATGTGAGATAATTGAATCTAAGCATAAGGTAATTACAGTAGCCCAAAAATCTAATCGAAAGAACCTATGGAATCAATCAGCTATTTCGATACGAGAACTCCGAAGAGTTGTCTCTAAAATATTCCATCTCTTAGAATGTCTCTAATGAACCACAAAGGTAATAATTTCTCATAGACAAATTGTCTGTTAGATGTCAGAATATATCTGATGGATAAAAGGCCGCTTGCTGTAATTGCTATATTTTTCATATTCGGTATAGTTTTAGCGAGGTTCCTGCCAGATTCGGTTGGATTTTCCCATATATTTATAGTTACTTTAATCTTTATCCTATCAGCTGTTATATTTTCCAGAATAGATTCCCGCCTGCCTAGCGGCAAGGCCGCTGGCTTTCGCGGGAATGACAAAGAAAAGGTGAAGACAAGGAGAATAGCCAATATTTTCCTCCTTTTATCAATTACTTCATTTGCAGCACTTCTCTATGTAAATTCCAATATCTTTCCGAATAACCACCTCAGTCATTTTTTAGAGAAAGAAAAATTAAAAACCAGTATTGTTGGTACTATAAAGAGCCCTGCGCTGACACGGAAGCCGTATTATGGGAAAATTAGTTCAACATACTTATTTGAAATACAAGCAATAAAGTGCATAAGTGCACAAGCCACAAGTGCACAAGAGGATTCATGGTTAAACGTTAAGGGGTTGGCGCAAATTAGGATACAAACGGAAAAAGACTATCAATATGGTGATAGATTGCTTGTGAGGGGGGCAATAAGGAGGCCTGTTGGCGATGCTTCTCGACTCCGCTCGAAGAATAATAATGTTCGAGCGAAGTCGAGAACATTTAATTATCGTGAATATCTCGAGAGGCAGAATATTTTCGCGCTTATAAACACAAGAGAAAACAATGTAACAGTGCTTTCTCGTAGTTATAAATCCAATCCTATTCTAAAATTTACCTATTCAATCCGTGAGAAACTCAAAGATCAGATTATAGACAAAATGCCGCTCGAGACGGGCGCTTTCCTAAGAGCAATTCTACTCGGAGACCGTTCAGAGCTGCCAAAACATATCCAGAACTCCTTCAAAAAATCCGGCACTGTGCATGTCCTGGCAATAAGCGGTCTGCATATTGGTATTATTGCGCTTGTGATTCTCTATTTCTTCAGGCTTTTGGGGCTCAAGAGAGAATTTTCTTACGGATTGACGATACTATTTCTGATATTTTTTGCGTTTCTTACGCTTTCAAGGCCGTCAGTAGTAAGGGCAGTGGTCATGGCGTCCATATTTCTTACAGGTATGCTTTTAGGGAAAAAAGTGGATGTGTATAATTCGCTGGGAGCGGCAGCGATTTTTATATTGGCCAGGAATCCGAATGATATTTCTAATGTTGGATTCCAGCTTTCTTTTGCGGCCGTCCTTTCTATATTATTCTTTACACCTAAATTCATGATGCTTGTGAAGGAGGGGACGAATTTCTATATTAAAAGATATTTGTATACGCCTTTGGCAGTCTCAATATCAGCATGGGCTGCAACAGCCCCTTTGATATGGCATTACTTCAAGGTCTTTACGCCCATTGCCATTATCGCCAATTTATTTATAATACCCGGGCTTTTTGCATTATTGATAGCCGGCATGGGTTTTCTCCTACTGGGGTGGATGCCATTTATAGGGGGTCTCCTGACAGGCCTTAATGATTTTCTATGCCAGGTAATTTTTTTTCTCACAACCTTCTTTGCTAACTTTAACTTTACATTTTAGGTCTTGCTTCAAATGTAAAGTTATGATATTATAGGGCACATGAAGAGGCAGGGGATTATAGCTTTAATATTGCTTATATACTATATAATGGCAGCGCCAGGGTATGCCTTCTGGGTGTGGACGCCTGAGAGCGGCAAGTGGGAGAACCCCAAGTACGCGGCCAAGGATACACCTGAGGAGCAGCTGCAGTATGCCATGGATTTTTACGAAGTCAAGAATTACAAAATGGCCCTGAAGGAGTTCAAGAAGTTAATAAAGCATTACTCTCTTGCTAAAGAAGCGCCCTCTGCGCAGTATTATATAGGCCGCATCATGGAAGAGCTGGATAAGCCGTACGAGGCGTTCAAGGCCTATCAAAAGGTAATAGACCTTTACCCCTATACAGATTTTGTGGATGAGGTAATTGAGAGGGAATTCAAGATAGGCAATATGTTTCTCTCAGGTAAGAAGATGCAGATCCTGGGGCCATTAAAGATGCCAGCCAAGGATAAGGCAATAGAGATATTCAAGGCAGTGGCTGAGACCTCTCCGTATGGAAAATACGCGGTCCAGGCAGTGTTTAAGACAGGGCAGGCCTATAAAGACATAGCTGATTATGATAGCGCTATAATGAGTTTCAAAGAGGTCATAGATAAATACCCTGATTCAGAGCTTGTTGATACAGCGAGGTATCAACTGGCAGAGTGCTCAAAGTTATTATCGTTGAAACCTGAGTATGATCAGACGCCTACGATAGCTGCCAGGGAAGAGTTCGAGGATTTTATAGAGAAGTATCCTGAGAGCGAGATGTCAGAAGATGCCAGAGAGATAGTCGATAAACTTAAGAATAGAGAGGCAGAGAATACATACAAGGTAGCGCAGTTTTATGAATCAAGGCGCATGAATGAGAGCGCAATGATATATTATGAGGATATAATTAGAAATTATCCTGATACACAGTGGGCCAAAAAAGCCCAGGAGAGATTAAATGAGATTAAGAAGTAGTTTTTACCTGCCCCGTACCCGAGCGAAGCGAGTGGTACTGGGTCTCTTGTCCCTTGTCCCTTGTCTCTTGTCTCTAACGAGTTGTGGCTATACTACGCAAGCTACTCTCCCGAACGACATAAAGACAATCCAGGTCGCCATATTCAAGAACAAGATCGATATAACAAAAGAGGTAAGCGCAAAGGATAAGTATGAAGTCTACAGGCCAAATCTCGAAGTAGATCTCAGGGATGCGATCGTGGAGAGAGTTTTTCTGGATGGACATTTAAAGGCAGCCTCAGGGAATGTTGCCAATGCTATTCTCTCAGGCGAGGTCACGCAATATAGAAAAGATCCCTTGAGATACCAGAATGAAGAGGTGCGCGAATATAGGATAAGCCTGGTATGTGATTTTAAATTAATAGATTCCAGGAGCGGAGAAGTGTTGATAGAAGAAGACAACCTCATAGGAGATGCGACTTATTTTACCACTGGCACGCTTCAGAAGAGCGAGACAGCTGCCTTAACCGATGCAATGCAGGATCTTGCTAGAAGAATAGTCAATAGAGTAGTCGAGAACTGGTAAGAAAAAAATGCCCACCAAAATATTCCCCGCGTATCTTTTTCTTGGCGAAGAGGGTTTTTTAAAGCAAGAGGCGATTGAGAAGCTGAAGGAAAGTCTTCTGGATAAGAAGACGCAGGACCTTAACTACAATGTATTTTACGCCAGGGATAAAAATTTTAACGTCAGACAGATGCTCGATGATCTTGATACTATGCCGTTTTTATCAAAGAGGAGGCTAGTGGTATTAAAGGATGCCGATTCTGTGACTGCGCCTGTGAAAGAATCTATCCTCTCTTATCTTAAGAGCCCGAGGGAAAGCTCTGTTTTTGTTATTGAAAGCGATCTGCCCGCTATAAAGGGTGATTTTCTTTTAAAGGCCTCAAAGGCCGCGCACCTGACCTATTACAGGAAGCTGACAGAGACTGATATCAATACATGGCTTATTAAAAGAGCAGGCCTTGCCGGCAAAAAGATTTCCATAGAGGCTATTAATGCAATAAAAGAAAACCTACCGAATGATCTCAGGGTGATCTCTTCCAACATGGATAACATAATTCTCTATGTTGGCAATAGGCCATTGATAAAAAAACAGGACATCGAGAATATTATAGGAGTGAGCCCTTCGCATACAGCCTTTGATCTTATAGATGCTGTAGGAAAGAAGGATGCTAAAGGAGCCCTGCGCATATTTTCTACTCTTAAGAGAGACAGGAAAAAGGAGACAGAGCTTCTGGGGCTTCTGGCATGGAATGCGAGGATGCTTTTAAGAATAAAGGAGCTTTTCAGGATCAAGAATAATATGGAGATGCAACAGGATCTTGGCCTGAGCCCAAGGGCATTTGAGAGGATCCTGCGTCACGCGTCTATGCTGAAGAAAAAAGAGATCCTTGCGCTGCTGGACGAGATACTTCGCTCAGACCTTGCTATAAAGACAGGCGCTTCTCCTGACATGGTCCTGGAAAGATTGCTTGTCAGGATGTGCACCTGACTCCGCGAAAAGTAGACAAAACAGACAATGACTGTTTTGTCTACTTTAGCTTTTTTGAGAGACGGGATTTTTTGCGCGAGGCAGTGTTCTTGTGGATAATGCCCTTTGAACTTGCCTTGTCGAGCTCTGAGATGAGGACATTGAGCTGTTTCTTTGCCTCATCCAGTTTTTTTGCAGACACAAGATCTATAAATTTCTTTGTCTCAGTCTTTAAAAGAGACCTTATAGACAGATTCCGCGCAGTCCTTCTTTTGGTTACCTTGATACTCTTGTAAGCAGCATGTAGTATTGGCATCAGTTGCTCCTTTTGTTTGAAACATATTTTTATCATAAAAAGACACATATGTCAATGAAAAAGCACATACTTAAATCAGCCGGTATTATAGGGTTCGCTACTGTAGTAAGCCGCGTGCTGGGCTTTGGCCGCGATATACTGATCGCGCACTTCTTCGGCACCAGCAAATTCGCACAGGCATTTGTAGTGGCGTTCCGCATACCAAATATGCTCAGGGACCTCATAGGCGAGGGCGCGACCAACGCGGCTGTGGTCCCGGTCTTGAGCGAATATTCTGAAACAAAAAAGAAAGAGGAATTCTGGCGCATGGCCAATGTATTGCTGAACGTGGCCTTGATAGTGCTGACAGGCGTGACCTTGGCGGGGATTGCCTTTGCGCCGGTGATAGTGCGTCTTATAGCGCCAGGCTTTATAAGCGATCCTGAGAAGTTAAGGATTACTGTGAATCTGACGCGTTTCATGTTTCCATACATATTGCTCGTGGGGCTCATGGCTTACAGCATGGGCATACTTAATTCCTTAAAGCATTTTTCGGCGCCGGCATTTGCGCCGGCGATTTTGAATCTGACCATAATAGTCTGTGCGCTTGCGAGACAGGGTAGTGTTTCAGCGCTTGCAGCAGGTGTTTTAATAGGCGGTGTTGTGCAGCTGGCAGTGCAGCTGCCTGTTTTGTTTGCCAAAGGATTTCGATTTAATTTTAGATATGGAGTTCATCATCAGGCTGTAAAAAAGATAGGCGCGCTTCTTGCCCCAAGGATACTTGGCTCGTGTGTGTATCAGATAAATATCTTTGTCAATACAATGCTTGCGTCGCTCTCCACAATAGTAGGCGAGGGAGGGGTGGCAGCGCTTTACTATGCGAACAGGATCTTTCAGTTTCCTCTTGCCATATTCGGGATAGCTGTTGCCCAGGCAGCTTTACCGACTATGTCCAGGGAGGCGCTTGAGCAGGGACTTGAGAAACTAAAGGCGACGCTTTCCTTTTCGCTCAGGGCAGTGAATTTTATTATGCTGCCGGCGTCTTTTGGCCTGATAGTGCTTGCCAGGCCCATAACCAGCGTATTGTTTGAAAGGGGCATGTTCGGGCAGTATTCGACTTCCATAACCGCGTCCGCGCTTGCGTTTTATTCGATAGGCCTTTTTAGCTACGCGGGGATCAAGATACTGGTGTCGTGTTTTTATTCGCTGAAGGATACATTTACCCCCGTAAAGATTGCGAGCATATCTTTGGTGCTTAATGTTGCGCTGGGGGCCACGCTTATGTTTTTTTTAAAGATAAGCGGGCTCGCTCTTGCCACTGCCATATCAGGGGTTTTTAATTTTCTTCTGTTATTTTTCGCCTTAAGAAAAAAGATCGGCGGGTTTGGCGGTTTGAAGATATTGACTTCATTTCTGAAGATGTTTGCGTCAGGCGCGGTGATGGCGGGTTTTATATATTTTAGCGCGTTCAGGGCAGGGCTGAATCTTTTTATTGTCATATTAATAGGCATAGTAAGTTACATGGTAGCTGCATTTGTCTTTCGCGTGGGAGAGACAAGGGAGTTTTTGAAATGGGCCTTAAGGAGAAATTAAAAAACATACCGCGCCTGCCGGGCATTTACATGATGAAGGATGCCGGGGGCGAGGTGCTATATATAGGTAAGGCAAAGGACCTTTCCAAGAGGGTAGCGAGCTATTTTCAGAAGAATCGACCTGCGACTGCGAGACAGATGCATTTACTGGAGCGCGTGAAGGACCTTGATTATATAACTACGAGTTCCGAAGAAGAGGCGCTTATCTACGAGTCAAATCTCATAAAAGAGAAGAGGCCGAAGTATAATGTGGAGCTTAAGGACGACAAGAGTTTTCCTTTTTTGAAGATGACATTGGGCGAGAAGTTTCCGAGACTTGCGATTACCAGGAAGAAGGCGGACGACGACTCAAGGTACTTTGGCCCATACACGCGCGTGAAGCTTCTGCGCAAGGCGCTCGCAATAATGAAGTCCATCTTTCCGCTTCGCACGTGCAGGAAAATGCCGGATCAGGTGTGCCTGTCATATCATATTGGCCAGTGCGCAGGGCCGTGTGTTAAAAAGGTGAGCGAAAAAGAGTATGGCGAGATCGTAAGACAGCTCATATTGTTTTTAGAAGGTAAAAAAGCAGCGCTTTTAAAGGAATTGGCGCATAAGATGAGCGAGGCAGCCTCAGGCGAGAGGTTTGAGGAGGCGTGTATCCTTCGCGACAGGATCGCGGCGCTTTCAGAGGTGCCTGGTAAAAAATTCAGGGAATACAGCGGCTATGGCGATGTCGCGGTAAAGCTAAAAAGGCTTTTGCGTCTGCCGAGACTGCCTCTGAAGGTCGAGGCGTTTGATGTGTCTAATATATCAGGCCATGAGGCCACAGGGTCCATGGTGTATTTTAAAAACGGGGAGCCTGACAAGTCAAATTACAGGAAATTCAGGATAAAGGGCGTAAAGGACATAGATGACTACGCAATGATCCAGGAGATCGTGCGGCGCAGGTACAAACGGCTCAAGGAAGAAGACAAAGAGTTCCCCGACCTTATCATAATAGACGGGGGCAAGGGCCATTTGCAGGCAGCCTGCAGGGAGCTTGTGAAGCTGAACCTCAGGCACGTACCTATAATATCCATTGCGAAAAAAGAGGAAAAGATATACACGCTCGGCGCCAAAGACCCGCTGGATGTAAACAAAGATTCGCAAATCGTGCATTTTATCCAGCAGATCCGGGACGAGGCGCATCGTTTCGCGCTCAAGTACCATCATAAGCTGCGAGCCAAAGGCGTCCTATCCTAAAGTAGACAAAACAGTCACTGACTGTTTTGTCTACTTTTCAAGGTGGGGGGGATGAAAGCGTTGACTTTATTTGAGAAAAAGGTATATACTGTTGTGAAAAGTATACCTATGGGCGAGACGCGGAGCTATGCATGGGTGGCGGCCAGGGCTGGCAGGCCGCGAGCTGTAAGGGCAGTGGGCACAGCGCTCAGGAAGAATCCGTTTGTGCTTATTGTGCCGTGCCACAGGGTTGTGCGTTCTGACGGCGGAATCGGCAGGTACGCGCTCGGCGCAGACCTGAAGAAAAAATTACTAAGAATAGAAGCTCAAACGTTATTAAAGAAATAACCAAGATACAAGAAACAATAACCAAATAATAACCAATGACCAAATTCAAATAACCAAACCCGTGTTAGCAGTATGTTTGGTTATTGATTATTGAAATTTGGGATTTGTTTGTATCTTGTATCTTGGTTATTGGTTATTTTGATTTGTTATGCTGGAAGAGATAAAAGAAAAGTTAAAAAAATTAGATAAAAAGCTTTCAGAACTAAAGGCTTACCTTGCCATTGATAGGAACGAGGCCGCGCTGAAAGATCTTGAGGCAAAGATGGCTGGCCAGGGGTTCTGGGACAATCAGGAAAAGGCGCGGCCTGTGATCCAGGAGCTTAAAAAGGTGCGTTCGATCGTGGATCCATATTTTGGATGCAGGAAAGAGTTTGATGAACTGAGCGAACTCGTGGTGCTCGTGGATAACGAAGACAAGAGTTCTATAAATGAAATAAAGGAATCGCTGGCCAATCTGGAAAAGGATATCGATAAACTGGAATTCAAGTCTCTCATGGGCGGGCCGCACGACATCAGCAACGCGATCCTTACGATACACGCCGGAGCTGGCGGCACAGAATCATGCGACTGGGCAAGCATGCTTTTAAGGATGTATTCAATGTGGGCTGAGGCCAATGACTACAAGACGCAGATAATCGACATGCTGCCCGGCGAAGAGGCGGGCGTAAAAAGCGCGGTGATAATCATATCAGGGGCATATGCGTTTGGCTACCTTAAATCAGAAAGAGGCGTGCACAGGCTTGTGAGGATCTCGCCTTTTGACTCAAATAAAAGACGGCACACCTCTTTTGCGTCTGTGGATGTCATAGCTGAGCTCGAAGACGATATAGAGGTGGATATAAAGGAGTCAGAGCTCAGGATAGACACGTATCGTTCGAGCGGCGCAGGAGGCCAGCATGTAAACGTCACTGATTCCGCAGTGAGGATCACGCATCTGCCGACAAATACTGTGGTGCAATGCCAGAATGAACGCTCGCAGCATAAAAATAAAGCCATGGCCATGAAGGTCTTGAAGTCCAGGCTCTATGAGCTGAAATTAGAAGAAAAGAAAAAAGAAATAGAAAAGGAGTATTCCAAAAAGCAGAAGATCGAATGGGGCAGTCAGATCCGGTCGTACGTGATGCACCCATATTCAATGGTCAAGGATCACAGGACAAGCCACGAGACATCCAATGTAAATGCGGTAATGAACGGCAAGGTAGATGGTTTTATTGAGGCGTTTTTGAAGTGGAGAGCGAAAAAATAATATGTCTAACTGGATATTAAACAAAATCATCGGGTCACAGAATCAGCGGGAGATCAAGAAGCTGCAGCCGCTCGTGGATAAGATAAATTTACTGGAGCCAGAGGTACGGAAGCTCAGCGACACTGAGCTGCGCCAAAAAACAGACGAGTTTCGAAAGCGCATCTCCGACGGCGCAACACTCGATGAGATCCTATCCGAGGC
>JAHIRR010000052.1 GCA_018818505.1 Candidatus Omnitrophota bacterium
TCGTAGATATGGGAGTGGAGCCATTTTTGATCTCGAGCTCTGTCGTAGGCATCTTGGCGCAGAGGCTTGTAAGAGTGATTTGCGAGAAATGCAAAAAAGAGGATAAGCCATCAGAGGAGATTTTTAAGGGCCTGGGAATAGAATCTGAGAAATTGTTTAAGGGTAAGGGCTGTAATAGCTGCAAGAATACAGGATATAAAGGAAGGATCGGGATATTTGAGCTTTTGGTGGTGGATGAGGAGATTAAGAAACTTATAGTAGCCAAGGCATCAAGCGATGCCGTAAAGAAAAAGACTATTGAGAGGGGCATGAAGACTCTGCGGGACGATGGGCTGGACAAGGCAACCAGAGGCATCACCACTGCGGACGAAGTCATAAAAGCCACGCAGGAAGAATGAAACGTAACACGAAATAACCAAGATACAAGATACAATAATCAAACAATGACCAATAACCAAATTTCAATAACCAAACATATAAGATATGGCGAGACGGTTTGATTTAGAAGAGAGGACAACTAAATTTGCAAAAGAAATGATTAGATTATGTAAAGATTTACATAGGGATCCTATAAATGACAGATTAATAAACCAAGTTGTTGGAGCTTCTGGTTCTATAGGAGCAAATTATAGAGAAGCCAATGATTCTTTAGGGAAGAAGGACTTTTTACAGCGCATGAAAATAGCACGAAGAGAAGCTAAGGAAAGCCATCATTGGTTAGAACTGCTTTCGGAAGCTAATGAGAAAAGAAGTTCAGAGATTTTGCCTTTATTCAAAGAAGCAGAAGAGCTTAAAAAGATATTTTCCTCAATCATAGATAAGTCGTCTTAGTTGTTTGATTATTGATTATTGATAATTGATTATTGAAATTTATTTGGTTATTGTAACTTGGTTATTGGTTATTTCGTAGAAACGCTTCACAGGGAACTATGCCTAACTTCAAATACAAGATCCGTGATAAGTACGGACGGGCCTCCACAGGTACGATAGAGGGCGAGTCTAAAGAGGCGGTAGCAGCGCATTTTAAGCGTATGGGCTATGCGCCCACCTCAATAGAAAAGGCCGGGCCTTCTTTAAAAAAGTTTAATCCCCTTGAAAGATTTTTTCGCAGAGTAAATCTAGAAGAGCTCATTATCTTTACGCGTCAGCTCATGACGCTGCAGCGCGCAGGCGTGCCGATCCTTGTCAGCTTAGAATCTATTGCTGAGCAAAGCAGTAACGCGTATTTCAAGAAGGTCATTGGCGAGGCCGCCCGCGACATAGAATCCGGAAAGAGCCTTTCGGATTCTATGTCAAAATTTCCCAGCGTATTCTCTGAGATCTATATGAATATGATGCGCGCTGGCGAGGCAGCAGGCATACTCGACAGTGTATTGGATAGGCTTGCAGGTTTTCTCGAGCACGAACTAGACCTGGGGATGAAAATCAAACAGGCAGCGCGCTACCCATTGTTGGTTATAATAAGCATTGCTATTGCATTTCCTTTAGCAGTCATGTTTATCATACCTAAGTTCAGCGCTGTTTTTGCAAGGTTTAACGCCACCCTGCCGCTTCCCACAAGAATGCTTTTAGGTATGAATCATATATTAGTGAATTACTGGCCCCTTGTAATCGTTGCTCTTTTTGCCTTAATCATAGCATTCAGATATTTTGTCAATACGTCTTTTGGCCGGGCTTTATGGGATACAGTTAAATTAAAGATACCTATCTTTGGCCCGCTCAATCTGAAGATTGCGATGTCGCGCTTCTGCAGGATGACAGCTGTTTTATCTGCAAGCGGCATACCTATTATAAATACGCTGGAGATCGTAAAGGGCGCTGTTGGAAATAGGATTATTGCAAATTCCATTGAGAATATTACGAATGGTATCAGTGAAGGCGAGGGTATGGCAGCTTCAATGAAGGTAAGCGGACTTTTTCCCAGCATAGTCCTACAGATGGTGAAGATCGGAGAGGAAACCGGAAAGATAGACGAATTACTCACGAGAGTTTCGGATTATTACGATGCGCAGATAAGTTATACTGTCAAAAACCTGACAGTTCTCATAGAGCCAATTCTGATATTTATTATGGGGATCATGGTTTTGATCCTGGCGCTGGCAATATTCCTGCCAATGTGGAGTCTTATATCGGTGTTTAGACATTAAACGATGTATAATGATAAAGGAAGGAGCTTAATAGAGATCATCTTTACTATACTGGTTATATTGATTATCTCAGCTGTATTTGCAAGGTATTGGATTGTACATCTTAAAGAGGCAAGAGAGGCTGCGTTGGAAAATCAATTGACAAACATCAAATTGTCATTAGAATTATATACGATAGCAGAAGGCAGGTATCCTGAAGATTTAAGAGAGCTTGACAAAAGATGTGAAGTGGGAAGAGGAGACAGTATCTACACGAGAAAGTATTTAGAGCATCAGTTTGTGGACAAGGATGGTTATCCTGTGGATCCACATGGCCAGAGGTTTATATACGATGAGAAGACTGGAACAATAAAAAGGGGGGTACAATGAAGCTAAGGAACAGTAAGGGTTTTACGCTTATTGAGCTTGTCATGGTAATTGTCATACTTGGTATACTTTCTGCAATCGCCATACCTAAGTTTGTTGACCTGACTGGGGAGGCAAAAATCAATGCTACAAAGAGCGGTCTGGGCGCAGTTCGCTCAGTAATCGCTATTGAGTATGCAAAGACTGCTACATCTGGCACAGCATCATTTCCTTCTAATATCACGACTGATTTATTTGCAGATGAGCGCATCCCTACGAATAAATTTAATGATTCTACTTCTGTAGGAGAAGTGGGTTCTGCACCCAGCGGCACAGCAACATCTGCAAATGGATGGTGGTATATATCTGCTTCTGGTATAGCAGGTGCGTATTCTGACGGCACAGAAGATACATCGGCCTGGTAATTAGGTAATTATGAAATCATGTAAATGGGGATGGGTGAAAGATACTATCCCTATTTCTATTTTAGCGGTATTTACAATTTTATTTTTCTCTGACATATTTTTTGGAAACAAGATTTTTGTCCACAGAGACCTTCTAAGATTTTTCTATCCCTTAAGAGAATTTAGTATAACACAGTTTAAGCTCGGTCAGATCCCGCTCTGGAATCCGTATATCCACTGCGGCAGCCCTCACCTGGCAGAATTTCAGACCTCTGTATTTTATCCTCTCAGTATAATCTATTTACTATTTCCTTTTGCAAAGGCCTTTAATTATTTCATAGTATTTCACGTTTTCCTGGCAGGCCTGTTTACATATCTTTTGATGAGAGAGTGGCGCTATTCGAGATATGCCTCATTTTTATCAGCGTCGGTATTTATGGTAAGTGGATACATTCTCTCTGTAATAAATCTTCTGGCCTCGCTTGGCTCAGTAGCGTGGCTCCCTCTTGTAATTTTATTTTACGATAGAAAAAATTCTATATTGACTGGGATCTGTTTAGCCCTTATGGCTTTAGGCGGCGGCGAGCCAGTAATACTGGTTGGCACGGTTTTGATTTTACTACTGTTATTACCTGGACAACTTCGTAAGTTACCCATGGGTAACTTACGAAGTTGTCCAGGGTCAGAGTTGGGTCTTGCCTTACTTATTGCGATGGGGCTTTGTTTTTTTCAAATTCTGCCGTTCCTCGAATTCTTATTTCATTCTTCTAGGGCTAGTATGGGTTTTGGTGAAGCAGCCATGTGGTCGCTGCCGCCGTATGCGCTTCTGGATCTGGTTATTCCGTACCTGAGTGAATCGGATTATCTGTATAAAGACTACTGGACGCGCCAGAGCTGGCTCATGGTTTATTATATGGGCCTGTGTACCTTGATTTTCGCCTTTATTTCATTAAAGTTTGATACTACAAAGAGAAGAAAGGCGTTTTTTTATATTTTAGCAGTTGGTCTGGTGCTTTCTTTTGGAAGATACACACCAATATATTATTTATTGCACAAACTCATGCCGGGTTTTAGTCTGTCACGATACCCCATAAAATTCTTTTTCATGGTGACGTTTTCTCTGGCTGTTCTGGCAGGTATGGGCCTGGATTATTACAGGAAGAATGTCTTGGTAGATGTATCGTTTAAGAGATTTCTAAAGGCAGGACTCGTAATAGGATTTATATCGTCGATATTTTATCTATCGATGAATCTAAATTTTATAAAGATTTACAATTTTTTCTATAATGACGTATTGAGCTTTATTGACACAAAAGAGGAACTCAGGCAGCTTCTATATACAGCGATCTGGAATATAAAGAGGGGCTTTGGCATTCTGATGCTTTTATTCCTTGTGATGTTTTTGCCGTCACGGAGAAAGATAAAGCTGAATCTGGCGCTTCCTATTCTAATCTTAATATTATTAATGGATATCTTTACAGGAAACACAGTCGTGTATTTAAACATGGATATCGACGAATTTCTTAAGCCAGGCAAGACCATTGAATTTTTAAAAAAGGACAAGGATCTTTTCAGGATATTTGATTCGCCTGCTGCGTTATCGCGGAATATGTATGTGCCGGAAAGGGATTATTTCGAGGGCGTACGCAGCCTTAAGGACAGAATGGTTTCAAATAGGGGTGTGGGATTCGGGATATATGATGCGTATGGCTATGGTTCTCTTTACAACGAGCGACATGAAGATCTCATAGTAGAAATAGTAAGACAGA
>JAHIRR010000053.1 GCA_018818505.1 Candidatus Omnitrophota bacterium
CCTAGATCAAGTGTGCTCAGATCCTGGCTATATTCATGAAACCTTACAGGAATCATAAACTGGGCCTTTATCTTTTCTATTTTATCGTCTAAATTTACGCCGGAAGGGTGCACTACGATTACGTCTTCTATCTCAGGATTTGCCTTTTCTCTTTTATAGGCTAAAATTGAACGCTCTGTCTCGCCCAAAAATGCGTGCCTACCTTTAAAACCCCTGGAAGATATCAACCGTGAACGATCTATTATCATTATCTCTGAATCCCCTTCTCCAACATGAATAATAAGGCTTACCTTATCCTGACTTACTATATTTTCTTTTAATAGGAATAGATATAATAATTCGCTGTAGAGTCTTATGCTGTCCATATCAGCAGGATCGCTAATCTTCTCCCCTATCATATCCCTGGTAACAACCGTTAACATGAGAGATGAAAAGCCCTCCTTATGAGAGCCAAGATTCCTAAAGCTTACGATCAACTCATCTTTTGGATGCGGGATCTCTTTTATGGCCTGAAACTCAGCCATCTTTACAATTTCAGATTCGTCAAGAGACGGCACATCCACAAACTTGACGAAGACCTGATACCGCGGTATGACTATCAATGCTCCCTCCAATGGTAGATCTTCCCTGAAGTCCTGTCTACTATGGCCTCGGCGGCCTTTACTGCATCGGCATCTCCTGCCAGAACAGCCTCTGCCCATATGCGAAAAATACTAGACTCCCAGCTAAACATGGCAGGATCCAGGCCGTCTATCATGCTGATGTCGCTGGCGTTTGTAAATATACTGCCGCTATTTCTGTAATCTACTATTGCCTGCGCTAAAACTGGATCGCCTACAACTGCCATAAGCACGGCCGGACCTGCGGTATTTATGTTTACCTTGGCGTCATCTCCTCTATAAATCGTGATGAAATCCTTGACTGTATCATACAAATCCAGCGTCATGCCTTCTACCAAAAATAACTCTTCCATGAACTCAAAATCTTTATTGTGAGCTGTCTTGTACTTTAATATATTATTAGCGATAATATTTTCAAGGCCCAGATTTTTAAGATTATCTACCGTGCAATTATTAAGATTTAATCTGGCCATCTCATCAGATGCGCCATAGAAAACTATATCATTTTTCAATATCAATTCTTTTGGATTATCTTTGGTCCTATTCCAATCCTCATCCAGACTGTCATAGCCATTATTGTCTTTGGTAAGCTCTACCAGCATCTTCATAACGCCTGCCTTTGCAAAATAAGCGCCTTTTATGCTGTCAGCTTCGTATTTTGCGAGCCTTACATCAGTAGACGCGCGGCGGGAAACAATAACACTGAGGATGGCTAAAATAATCAACACCCACAATGTAAATATCAATATACTTCCTTTTTTCTTCATTGTATTTTAAAGTCCGGCTGTTTAAGGAAAATGGTCTTGCTGTAAATTTCCCCATCCTCCAAAGAAATCCTCACGCCAGCGGGAAGGCTGCCTTCATCCCAGGAATCCTTCCACTCGATCTCTTTTGACATGCCAGCATATTGAAATTTAATAGACCTCATCAGCGGGGATATCTCTTTTTCTTCTTCACCCTGTTTTCTTAAGATCCAGCTTAATCCGTCATCTTCATCTTCATTCACGCTATAGGTGATCGCATAAACCTTGTCTGATATGACTAAAGGAAAAGTCATATCTTTTGACGTACCTTTAAATTTAACATCGGAAAAGAAGAAAGTATTTTTCAGCTCCTTTTCCATCTTTAAAAATACCAGGCGTATCTCCTGCAGGGATTTTTCTCCCTGAGCGCGCTTCCAGCTCCTTATGCCCATGTAAAAAACACCGTATACTGCTACTATTACAATGCTAAATATCGTTACGCTGATTATAAGCTCTATGAATGTAAACCCTCTTTGTTTCATAAATATGTCACGATATCGAGGCTATGCTCCTTAGCGCCCCGATCCCATGAAATTTTTAAACTGGCCTCGTAAAAAAAATCTTCCTCTGCCTTAACTATATCCAGCGCCCATAAAAAATCAGAGCGCTTTCCTTCTGAAAAACCTTCTTCTACGTCAGAATAAGAAACTTCGAATATCTTTTCTTCAAGAAGCAGGCCTGCTCTGAAATAATCTTCCGAGAGGTCTGTTGCCCTTATAGCTCTCGCAAAAGAACTTATTATCAATACAAGGCAAACTGAAAGAATTGTAACACTGACCAATACTTCCAGTAATAAAATCCCTTTATTCTTCCCAATTAACAATATCATCGCCTCCGCCTTCTGCGCCATCAGGGCCATAAGAATAAAGATCATAATCAGTAGCATGATCCCCTGGGCTCCTATATACATAAGCATTTCCCCATGGATCTTTTACGCTTTTCTTTAGATACGGCCCTTTCCAGTTTACATCTGAGCTTGATTTTGCCTTTAAGGCATTCAGGTCAGGCGGATATTTTCCATTGTCCAATTCGTAGAGATCAAGCGCTACTGCAATATTGGCATTGATATCTGCTTTTGCAGCAGCGATCCTTGCTTCCTCTGACCGGCCTACAAGCCTCGGCACAACCAGCGACGCAAGCACCCCTATGATGATTACGACGAGCATGAGTTCGATCAATGTGAAACCTTTTGAATGCTTCATGATTGCCCCCTGTTTTATGAGATTGCTTCGTCGCTTCGCTCCTCGCAATGACAGGCCAACGTGTCATTGCGAGCGAAGCGAAGCAATCTCTTCTTAATGCGCTGTCAGCGATATCTGAAATACAGGCAAAAGCATTGAGATAACGATAAAACCCACTACTACTCCCATGACCAGGATTATAGCCGGCTCCAGGAGAGAAGAGAGTATCTTGATCTTCCTGTCGCTCTCGAGTTCGTAACTCTTCGCGGCCTTAAGCAGCGTCTTATCCAGCATCCCGCCCTCCTCTCCTATTATTGCCATATTGATGATAAACTGTGGAAAGCCAGTGTTCTTTTTTATCGCGGATGCCAGGGATGACCCTTCTTTAACATCATTATAAACCCGAAGCACCTCTGCTTTTATGACTTCATTTTCGATCACATCAGAGGTAACCTTCAATGCGGAAAGAATCGCCACGCCATTTTTAAGGAGCATCGAAAGCGTGCGGCTAAATCTTGCAAACTCGCTGTCCTTTACCAGGTCACCGAGAACAGGCAGTTTCAATTTAAATCTGTCCATAATACTCTTGGACTTGCTTCTTAAAATAAAAAATATCGCAGCGCATGTAAAAATAGCCAGCAATAGCCAGTAAGCTCTTACAAAATCACTGAATCCGACAAGGATCCTTGTCGGAAGAGGCAAGGCCTCGCCCATATCAACAAACATATCCGCGATCTTCGGGATCACAAACGCCATCAAGATAAATATGGTAGCAGCGCCCACGGCCAGCATCAGCATCGGGTACATCAATGCAGCGATTATCTTCGAACGCACATCTTCTTCCTTCTCCAGAAAATCCGCTATATTATTAAGCACATCTCTGAGCATACTGCCGGCCTCCCCTGAACGGACAAGATTTACATATAATTCCGAAAAGACCCGGGGGTAATCTTTCAAAGCGTCAGAAAATGTATTGCCATCCCTTACCTTTTCCCTGATGCCCCTTATAATATCTTTCAGCCCTGGTAACTCTATCTGATTTTCAATTATATTTAATGACTCATACAGCGCCAGGCCTGAATCTAAAAGCTCTGAAAGCTGCCTTGTAAAAATCGCGAGATCCTTTGTCTTTACGGGCCTTCTTTTTTGCGCGGTCAAGGCCGAAACCTCTTTAACCCATATAGGATAATAGCCCTCCTGCATAAGCTGTTTTACAGCCTGAGCCTCTGATTCAGCCTCTATCTTTCCTTCGATAACTTCCTTAGGTCCTTTTTTTGCTTTGTATATAAATTTAGACATTTAATCTTCCTTCGTAACCCTGATCACTTCGTCTATCGTGGTCAGGCCCTTCTTTACCTTTTCCCATCCATCCATACGCAGAGTGCACATGCCAAGTTCCAAAGCCTTTTTCTTTATCTGGTCAGCTGATGAGCGGCGAAGAACTAGCTCGCGAATCTCTTCATGCATAAGCAAGAACTCGTATATGCCTGTACGCCCCCTATATCCTGTAAACTTGCAGGACTCACAGCCTTTTCCCTCGTAAATAACTAACTTGCTTATATTTTTCTCATTTATCCCAAATTCCTTTAAGATCTCTTTATCCGGTCTTTTCTCAACCTTACAATTTGGACAGATAAGCCTTACAAGGCGCTGCGCAGCAAAACATTCAATAGAACTCGCGGCAAGATACGGCTCCACGCCCATGTCTAATAAACGCGCCATCCCGCCCGCAGCATCATTTGTATGCAGGGTGCTGAACACGAGATGCCCTGTCAATGCGACACGAATGGTTATCTCTGCTGTTTCAAAATCCCTGACCTCACCCACCATCATGATATCCGGGTCATGGCGGAGCATGGAACGAAGCCCAGCGGCAAAAGTCAGCCCTATGCGGGAATGGATCTGGATCTGCGTAACGCCCTTTAATTGATATTCTATAGGGTCTTCTATAGTAATGATCTTTTTGTCTTTATTATTTATCTTGGATAAACACGCGTAAAGTGTGGTGGTCTTACCACTCCCAGTAGGACCTGTTACAAATATGATTCCGTGCGGCTTTTTAATAAGGCCTTCTGTGATCTTTTGATCATAAGAAGAAAGTCCGAGGTTTTTCAGGCTATACAGCATGGCGCCGCTTAAAAGCCTGATATCCACACTCTCTCCAAACTGCGTGGGAAGTATCGATATCCTCAGATCCAGCTCTTCTCCTCCTACCTTGATCTTTATCCTCCCATCCTGCGGGAGCCTGCGCTCAGCAATATCCAGGCTCGCCATGATCTTTATCCTGGAAACAATAGCGGCCTGAAAATATTTTATATTCTGCGGAATAGGAATGTCATACAAAACACCGTCTACCCTGTATCGTACCTTAAGCTCATCCTCATACGGCTCAATATGAATATCCGTAACCCTGTCTTTAACTGCCTGCACCAAGATCTGATTTACGAATTTTATAATTGACGCGTCCTCTGCAAGATCCTCTATGTCCTCTGTTTTCTTTGCTGATAGCTCTATATCTTTAGCCATTTCGCCTGTATCCACGATCTCTTCTATGGTCTCTGCGCCAATGCCGTAGTATTTTCTGATGGCCTCGGTTATGTCTGATTCAGTTGCCAATAACCCAACCACATCACAGCCCAGAAGAAGCCTCAGGTCATCCAGTGACCTTATATCCAGAGGATCTGAGACAGCAACACTCAAAATGTCTTTGTCAAATTTTACCGGCATGAGCCTGTAATGACAGGCATATCTGGCAGGGACCTTCTCAAGGATCTTAGGATCTATGCTGATCTCTCTTAACTTAACATATTTTATAGTCAACTGCTCAGCAAGAACAGGATACAGTTCTTCTTCGCTGATAAAACCAAGCCTCACCAGAGTAGTTCCAAGAAAAAGGCCTGTTTTCTCATGCTCCTTCAAACCTTTATCCAATTCCCGACGAGAAATCAGGCCTTTCTGGATCAGTCTCTCACCTAAAAGAATTGTCCTTTTAATAGGCATAGTACTTTAGTTAAGTCTATCATAAACAAAACAATTTAACAATATCAAATGGAAAAACTGGAAAGTGCCCTTTTTATCATGAATTCTATGTTTTCATTTGTATTTAAAGTAATAATCTTGATCTCAGGATGATTAACCTTCCATACACGAAAGACCTCATCGGCAAAACCCTGCCCTATCATCTTAACATCTTTAAAATCCAATGCAACTGTCTTAAATTTATCCAGCCCGCTTAAAATTCTGCGGCCCTGTGAACGAGAAATATACTCTGTTGCCATTTTATAGAGCTTTACAATAACTTCTGTCTTACTGAATTCGAATGAATCATCTGTGTATTGCTTAAAGATATTATCCAATTGCTTTTTTGAAGCAAGACCTATAGAAAAACTTATCTTCGTGCCAACTGTCTTCTTGATATCTTTAATAAAAATATCTTCCATAAGATTATTGAAAATTATCTTTTTATGCGAACTCTGTATAATAAACATATCGGCAGCTTTAGAAGTAAAAAAGATACCTTCTCCGCTATGAGTCTGCGGAGAGGTTGATTGTTTGCCTTTAAGAAGATCCTGTATGGCATCAATTTCACCTTTCAGATTTCTCTTCTGCATTATGTTATTAAAAATGCCTATGCCTTTATCAATAATATCAAAACGGATATTATTTTTTTCCTTTTTCATAAGCGCCTTTATAATTTTAGACTGGGAGTGTTCAATGGCATTGTTTAGCATCTCTAAAAATGCATAATCTAAAATGCGTGAAACATTTTCGGGCAGAGATATATAAATGCCTGTCTTTTTTTTCAGATCTGTGAGGACAATATCCTCGGATAGATTCTCATTATGCAGTATGCGATTAATGCTTAATATACACCTTTTTGACCTATCAGCGACTTCCTGTATAGCAGGTATATACTTTGCCTTATTTGCCTTGCCGATCAAAATAAGAATCCCCTCGTCTGTCAGTTGCCTAAAGAATCTATTGACATATGCCCGCGAAAACCCCGTAGCCCTTACTATATCTGAAGACTTTACTGCGCCTTTTTTACCCAATGTATCGATTATTAATTTTCTTACATCCATAGCTATCTCCATTGGATTATTAGTTTACAACTTTTCACGATATTAATATCTGAAGTTGTAAGCAAGTTGATTACTTTAATGGAATCTGTTTACAACTTAAGTATACATCATAAAACCAAAGTTGTCAACAAAATTTTAACTTTACATTTAAGGTCTTGCTGTCCAAATTAGTGTCATTGCGAGCCCGAAGGGGCGAAGCAATCTATTTTTTGAGATTGCTTCGGTCGCTTCTCGCAATGACACTTTGCAGAATCGAATGTCAAAACATCTTTTCCGTCGAGACTCAATCGCTAATTTGGACACGAGTGATTTAAGGTCTTGCTTTAAATGTAAAGTTATTAGTCGATTGCAGGAATAGATTTTTTGAGAGGATTGATGGTTACGGTCTCTGTAGCTTCTGCAGATGCGCCTGATTTGTCTATTGTTTTAAAGGTTACTTCATAGGCGCCTGCTTTGTGATAGGTGTATGATGTCAGGCTGCCATCTAATGTTCCTTCTATTATAGTCCCGTCTTTAAAGTCCCATATTACCTTGTCTATGTCATCATTCCTTCCGTCCTCGTCAGTTATTGCACCCATGAATATGATTGGCCGGCCTACAGTGGCTGGGTTTGGGGAGACAAAGGTGATACTGGCAACAGGGGGACGGTTAGTGTTTCCCACAGTCAATGTAAACTCTGCTGCATCCGAATCCTTGCCATTGGAGGACGATTTTACCTTAAGGGTGTATGTGCCGCTGTCAGTGTAGGTGGTCTGCCATTCATAGAGGCCTGTATATTTATTGATGCTTCCAGGGCCTCCTACTTTTAGATATACGACATCTGTTCCGTCAGGGTCGTATGAGGAGAGTTTGAATTTCATGAGCTGGTTTTCGTTTACTGTCAGGCCTGTTGCATCTATGGGCTGGGCATCGTCTAAGACGGGCTTTGAAGGAGCTTGGTCAGGGGGGCTGCTTACAACGACAACTGCTGAATCCTCTGCTGTGCCGCCGGATTTATCCTGCACCCTCACTGTCACTGTATAATCTCCTGATTTTAAATAGGTCATTGCCCCGCTTCCTGAACAGCCTCCTGCAGACATTGAAGCTGCATCATTTCCATAGTCCCATGCGTCGTATAGCAAGTCG
>JAHIRR010000054.1 GCA_018818505.1 Candidatus Omnitrophota bacterium
CCATTATCTTCATCTCTTTGCCGACCTTGTCCAGGCCATATGCAAGGCACGCCGCGGTAGGCTCATTGATTATCCTCAGGACCTTTAGGCCCGCGATCTCACCTGCATCCTTTGTTGCCTGACGCTGATTATCATTAAAATAAGCAGGACAGGTAATAACCACTTCTTCTACTTTATCCCCAAGATATGCTTCAGCATCCTGCTTTACCTTCTGCAATATAAATGCTGAGATCTGCTGCGGCGTATATTCTTTGCCGTAGATCTTGAATTTGTTGTCAGTCCCCATTTTTCTCTTTGCCGCGTAGATAGTACCTTCCGCGTTTACAGCAGCCTGGCGCCTTGCCGGCTCGCCAACAAGTTTCTGTCCATCTTTTGTAAATGCCACAAAAGACGGGAATGCCTTACCGCTTGCAACACCCGCGCCTTCCGCGCTCGGTATGATCACGGGCCTGCCGCCTTCCATTACTGCCGCCGCTGAATTTGATGTACCTAAGTCGATACCTATTACTTTAGCCATTTTAAACCTCCTCTTCTGTTCTCTGTACTCTGTTCTCTGTACTCCCCTCGACTTCGCTTCCCTCGACTCGCTCAGGACTTCGCGAGGCTCCCTTCGGTCGCTTCGACACCTTTACTTTCGCCGGTCTGACAATCCTACCATTAAGCATATATCCCTTCTGGAATTCCTCGCTAACATGGCCCTCAGGGTGCTCGTCTGTCTCTTCCTGCATCATTGCCTCATGTTCGTGAGGATTAAAGGGCTTGCCCTTTGCGTCTATTTCTTCTACGCCTTTTTGTCTCAAAAATTCCTTCATATCTTTATATATCATCTCAATACCTTCATATAAAACATCAAAATCATGTTTGGACTTGCCTGCCTCTACTGCGCGCTCAAAGTCATCCACTATCTTCAATATATCTATGAGTATCTCTTCATTAGCGAATTTGATAAATTCTATCCTATCTTTATCTAACCGCTTCTTATAATTGTCAAAATCCGCCTGCAGCCTCAAAAGCCTATCAAGGCACTCTTCTACCTTCTCTGCCTTTTCCTTCAATGACTCATATTCGTCAGAGCTCAGAAGCATGTTTTTCTTTTTGTGTTTCTTCTCGGATGACATAAATTTATCCTATATCTGTGATCATCTGTATCTTTTCATCTGTGATCATCTGTGTATTCAGCCAAGATCTTCCAGCACCTTTCCCAATACCCTTGAAAGATAATCCACAGCAGACATGACCTTGCCGTATTCCATCCTGGTAGGCCCGATCGCGCCCAGCGCTCCTATTGTCCTGCCATTTATCTGGTAGTTACAGGTGATGATAGTGCACTCCTGTATATGCTTGCAGTTATTTTCCTTGCCGATATGCACTTTGATTCCGTCACTCTCCATGTCCTCATTAAATAGATCCACCAAATCTCTTTTATCCTCAAAGAGTTTTAAAAATACCTTTGCCTTTTTTATATCTTCGAACTCAGGATGCGACATAAGGCCGCTCGTGCCCTCAAAATATAGCCGCTCTTCCATCTTGAAAAAATTTGGATTTGAAAGCATGTTGACTGCCTTTTTTAAAAATGTATAAAAAGAATCCCTTTCCTCGAGCAGCCTGCGCGTAAGATGATCTCTGATCTCACCCAGAAACATGCCCTCTAATTCCTGATTTAAAAATTCTGATATCCTGAAAAGTTCTGACTTGGTAAGGCCTTCTTCCATATCCAGGATCGCATTTTTTACAATGCCTGATCCGGTAATAAGTATTGTCAGTGCTCGCGAGGAATCTACAGGGATAAATTCGATCCTTTTAAAAATACTCTTCTTGAGCCTGGGCGTAAGCACTATGCCTGCCTCATTCGTTATCATGCTGATGGCCCTTGAGGCATTTTGCATCAATGATTCAAAATCCTCGCTCTTTCTATTGAGCATCCTGACTATTATGGATTCCTCTTCCTTTGTTAGATGTTTTGGCTCTAAGAGAGAATTCACGTAAAATCTATAGCCCTTGTCAGTAGGCACCCTTC
>JAHIRR010000055.1 GCA_018818505.1 Candidatus Omnitrophota bacterium
CGCGTTTGTAGGCGCCTCCCAGAATCTCCTGAATACAAGCCACTGCTCAGGGTACGCCTTAATATATTTTTCCATTACAGGCACAAAACTTTCTGTTGCCCTTTTAACCATTTCATCCTCTGTAAGGCCAGGTATCTTTTTTGTTTCAATGGGTTTCTCAAATATCAACTTGTAACTAAATCTATCGTGACGTATGCAAAATCCGGGTATAATTGGCGCACCCGTCTTTAAACTAAGTGCTGCTGGGCCCTTTGGAATACTTGTCGGTACGCCGAAGAAGTCCAGGGTCATGCCAGAATCCGTAAAATCCCTATCTCCAACCAATGCAAGCATACCGTTTCTCAATAATGCTCTTATACAGCCTCTCATAACAGAGCTCATCCCGATTACCTTCATGCCATTCTCTTCTCTCTGTTTAATAAAAAAATTATTTATCTTGTTGTGCCTGTGGTTCAAGGTAACGGCGGATATGTCATAACCCTTTATGCCTACCGCCACTCCGGCTATCTCCCAGTTGCCGATGTGGCAGCTGAGAATTATGGCGCCTTTATTTTCTTTTAAAGCATTATCAATATTCTCAAGGCCTTCTATCTTAACGATTCTATCGATGTTTTCTTTATTAAGCTTTGGCATTCTGAAGAAATCTACAAGATACAGGCCAAAACTCCTGAAGACTTTTTTTACCAATACACGGCATCCTGTAATATCTTTCTTAAGCACTATGCTTAAATTCTCAGTAACAGCCTCTCTGTCTTTTTTTGAGAGGCAGTAGTGAATATCAGCAAACCTTTCCGCAAGCCAGTATACAAACCTTACAGGCAGCGTGTTTGAAAGAAAATAACCAATTCTGTATAGAATATAGAAGAACATGATGAATATACTTTAATTACGTGGAAGTTTCGTAAAGTTTCGTTAGGTTTCGTTAGGTTGCGTAAGGTTACATTATTGTAACTTCACGAAACCTAACGCAACTTTACGCAACCTCCACTAAGTTTTACATGTTAAGTACCAGCCTTGCGATGTCCCTTGCCGCGTTGGGTCTTTTTAGTTCAGCAGCCTTTTTGCGCATCTGGTCGAGTTTTGTATTATTCAAAAGCAGCTCCTTGACAAGGGCCATTATGTCCTCGCTGTCTTCTGCCTTAACAGCCACGCCTTGCTGCAGGAGAAATTCAGTATTTTTTGCCTCCTGCCCTGGTATTGGGCGCACAATGATCATTGGCAAATCCTTGCTTAAGGCCTCGGATGTTGTAAGCCCGCCTGGCTTAGTAACAACAACGATAGAGACCTCCATTAACTCATCTATGTTTTCCACATGTCCAAGAATAAACAATTTCTTCTTATGTTTGGTGATCTTTTTCTTTAGAATCTTCTTGAGCCTTTTATTGATTCCGCAGACTACCACTAACTGAAAAGAGATAGCTATACCCCCGAGCATATCGACTATATCTTCAACAGGCCCTAACCCCTGGCTCCCGCCCATAATAAGAACAGTCGGGATTTTCGGATCAAGTCCGATATCGCCACAGATTCGATTTTTATCAAGGGACATGCCAAATTTTAGATCGATCGGAATACCAAAAACCTTTATCCTGGATTCACTCACCCCATTTTTTACAAACCTTTCTTTGCAGATATCGGAGGGGGTAATATACCAGTCCACATCATTAAATATCCAGTAGGAATGCGGGGCATGGTCTGTCAGGACGCCTGTCAATGGCAGGCGCAGATTCAATTTCCTTTTGTAATCAGCTACCATGCCGCATGGAAACGCCTGTGTGCACACAACAGCATCTGGCTGGAAATCTTTTAAAAGCGTTTTTAATTTTTTAGAATTAAATCTGTGTATGGCATCCCGTATACCCTGGGCACTCTTTAAAATCTTTGGATTGTCGTACAGATACTCCCATACCTCTGGCCTCTTTTTTATCACCTCTGAGTATGTCCTGCTGATCACCTTTTCGAGAATAGGGTTGGTGTATCCAAAGGCGTTTATGTTAAGGGTCTGAACTGACGGCAAGATCTCTTTTAAGGCGCTTTCAATGGCAAGGCTGGCGCTGTGATGTCCGGAGTTCTCGGTTATATACATTAACAATATCTTTTTTGCTGCCATTGCTCGTCTTTCGTTATTCGGTTACGGTTACGATGCCCGTATCGGTTAGGGTTACGTCATCGGTCACGTCTTTATAACACGTAACCGTAACCGCCGACGTAACCGTTACGAGCTTCGACACCGTAACCGTTACCGTGCTTTCTTTATAAATCTCTCTATCCTCATGCAGGCCTCCTTTAAGTCCAACATATTGGAAGCGTAAGATATGCGTATATTATATTTACACTTAGGATCAAAGGCGGTGCCAGGTACTACTGCCACTTTTTCTTTCTTCAAAAGTGTCTTTGCGAATTCCAGGCAGTCAAGGCCTGTATTTTTTACAGAAGGGTATACATAAAACGCCCCGTCTGGCTTGGGACAAAGCAGACCTATTTCGTTCAACCTCTCTACGATAAACTCCCGCCTCCTCTTGTATTCGCGTTTCATCTCCTGCACATAACAATTGCCGCCTTTTAGCGCCTCGATTGCAGCGATCTGGCCCATTATAGGAGCGCACATCATCACATACTGATGTATCTTTGTAATAGCGGCTGCGATATCCTTTGGGCCGCAGACATACCCTACCCTCCAGCCTGTCATTGCAAATGCCTTGGAGAAGCCATTTAGATAGACAGTCCTTTCTTTCATACCTTTTAAGGTGCTGATCGGAGTATGCGTAAAATCGTATGTCAGCTCATCGTAGATCTCATCGCTTATTACAATCAATTTATGTTTGATAAAAATCTTCGATAACTCCTGGAGTTCTTTTTTTGAATAAGAGACCCCTGTGGGATTCGTTGGATAATTCAAAATAATCGCCTTTACTCCCTTAGAAATATTCTTCTCTATAAGCGATGGCGTCAATTTGAAACCTGTCTTTCTGGTATCAAGAAATACTGGCCTTCCGCCTGCCAAATACACAACAGGATAGTACGATACATAGTGCGGCACAGGTATAAGGACCTTGTCGCATGGATCCACAATTGCCCTGATAGCAATGTCCAGAGCCTCGCTCACTCCAGTAGTAATCAGGATTTCTTTTTCGGGGTCATAATGAAGCTTATATTTATTCTGCAAAAATCTAGAAAGCTCCAGCCTGAGCTCATAGAGCCCCTTATTAGAAGTATAGGTCGTATGCCCCCTCTCGATAGAAAATATCGCTGACTCGCATATGTTCCATGGCGTGACAAAATCCGGCTCGCCCACACCAAGAGAGATCACATCCTTCATCCCGATGACAAGTTCGAAGAATTCACGTATGCCTGATGGTGGTATTTGTTCTACTTTCTTGGATATTTTCATTTTATACGTCCTATCCATGGAGGTTTCGTAAGGTTGCGTTAAGTTTCGTTAGGTTGCGTA
>JAHIRR010000056.1 GCA_018818505.1 Candidatus Omnitrophota bacterium
CTATGATCCGCAGGCAATGAAAAAGGCGCGCTCCCTCATAAAGGGCGTTAGTTTTTGTAAAGACGCGTATGACGCAGCCAGGAGCAGTGACGCGATTTTAATAGTAACAGAGTGGCACGAGTTCGAGATCATGGATCTGGTTCGCGTGAAGAAGATAATGAAAAGTCCGTTGATAATAGATGGGAGAAATATCTTTGAACCTGGTAAGATGAGAAAGTTGGGGTTTAAATATGTTTCTATAGGTAGATAGCATGGAGGTTACATGAAGTTACAAGATGTTACAAGAGGTTACAGGAGGTTGCATAAAAGTATGGATGCTAGTGCTTTTAAAGTAACTTCATGTAACATCTTATAACATCCTGTAACGTCTTGTAACTTAGGCGAATAGATATGATAAGGGATGTTGAAATAAAGAAATTAAAACTTATTCCAGACGAGCGGGGGCGGCTCATGGAGATCCTTCGGTCAGATGATGAGATCTTTCAGAAGTTTGGCCAGGTATACATGACAACTGCCTATCCTGGAGTAATAAAGGCATGGCATTATCATAAGAAGCAGGATGATTATTTTACCTGTATATCTGGCGTGATGAAGCTGGTGCTTTATGATGCCAGAGAAACATCACCTACATACAAGGAAGTGAATGATTTTACTGTGAACCTGGACAATCCTCTTCTTATCAAGATCCCGAAGTTTGTATATCATGGTTTTAAATGTGCGGGAGACAAAGAAGCGATTGTAATAAATACGCCCACACTGCCGTATAATAGTAAAGAACCAGACGAATACCGTGTGGACGCGTTTGAGAATAATATTCCGTATGACTGGGGGAAATAATAATGAAAGGTGTAATATTAGCTGGCGGGCTTGGAAAAAGACTTGAACCCCTGACCCTGATCACAAACAAGCATCTTTTGCCTGTGTATGATAAGCCGATGATATATTATCCTATACAGATACTTGTGGACGCGGGTATAAAGGATATTCTTATTGTCACTGGCGGGAACCATGCGGGTGAATTTCTCAGGCTATTAGGCAATGGCAGGGAATTCGGCCTGAAGCATATAAATTATACCTACCAAAAGGGCGAGGGAGGTATCGCTGAGGCGTTGGGCCTTGCAGAACATTTTACAGATAATGATAAAGTGGCGGTGGTCCTTGGCGATAATATCATTGAAAAATCAATAAAGCAGCATGTCGAAGATTTTAAAAAACAGCCAAAGGGCGCGAAGATCCTTATAAAAGAAGTAGATGACCCTGAAAGATTTGGAGTGCCTGAGCTAAAAGGCGATAAGATCGTAAATATAGAAGAAAAACCAAAAAGGCCTAAATCAAAATACGCTGTTACAGGCATTTACATGTATGACGCGAGGGTCTTTGAGATAATAAAGGCATTAAAACCATCTGACAGGGGAGAACTCGAGATTACAGATGTGAACAATGATTATATTGCTCGCAGCGAGATGACATATTCTGTTTTAGATGGCTGGTGGTCGGATTGCGGTACGCATGAATCGCTGCTAAGTGCTAGCAATTTAGTTGCAAAGAAATCGCCTTGACCTGGGTAACTTCGTAAGTTGCCCTTTGGGCAACTTACGAAGTTACCCATGTAGCGCGGAAGATGGTTAGGTATAAGATATGAAATTACTTATAACAGGTGGATGCGGGTTCATAGGGTCTAATTTTATCCGCCACATGCTCAAAAAACACCCGTCTTATAAGATTATAAATCTGGATAAGCTTACGTATTGCGGCCGTCGAGAAAATCTCAAGGATGTTGAAAAGGATAAACGCTATACATTTGTAAAAGGCGATATCTGCGATGAAAGGCTCGCAGCCAAATTGATTAAGAATTGCGATGCTGTGCTTAACTTTGCAGCTGAATCACATGTTGATAGGTCTATCAGCGACGCATCAGATTTCATCCGCACTAATGCGCATGGTGTGCAGGCGCTTTTGGACGCCGCGAGGAAAAATAGAATTAAGAAATTCATTCAGATCTCGACCGATGAGACTTATGGCAGTATTAAAAGAGGTTCTTTTACTGAGACGAGCCTCTTGCACCCTAACAGTCCTTATGCCGCATCCAAGGCAGGCGGAGACCACCTGGCATTGGCGTACTATACAACATTCAAGACACCTGTTGTTGTCACCAGGAGCAGCAATAATTTTGGACCGTACCAGTTTCCTGAAAAGGTAATGCCACTTTTTATTACAAACCTCATGGAGAACAAAAAGGTCCCTCTTTATGGAGACGGGATGAATGTGCGCGACTGGTTGTATGTCCTGGATAATTGCAGGGGCATAGATGTTGTTTTGCATAAGGGCAGGATCGGTGAGATCTATAATATCGGCGGCAGTTATGAAATACCTAATATAAAGCTCACGCGTATAATATTGAAACTCCTGGGCAAACACAGCAGGATGATAAAATACGTGCCTGACAGGCTTGGCCATGACAGGCGTTATTCCCTGAGTTCATCTAAGATAAAAAGGCTTGGCTGGCGGCCAACAAAGGATTTTAACGCGGCAATAAAAGAGACCATTGAATGGTACAGGGAAAATAAATCATGGTGGAAGAGGCTAAAATGATTGATGAATTCAAAGCTAAGATCAAAG
>JAHIRR010000057.1 GCA_018818505.1 Candidatus Omnitrophota bacterium
ATTTTATGAAGACAGATAAATTTCCGGATTTTAAATTTTTTAAAGATAGATTTTATGACGCGTTAAAATATCAGGGCCCTGAGAAGGCTATCGAGCTGCGGTGCAAGGAACAGTTCGAGGGCCTCAGGGTGTTTTTTAAAAAAATTTCCGAAAAACCTGTTAAGCCCCTGGGCCTTGAAAATCGTATGCCAATAAATATAGACGGTATTATCATCACCGGAAAATACGATAGATTGGACATAGAAAATAGTAGAAAAAAATCTCTTTGCGTAGTAGACTATAAAACAGGCCAGCCAAGGAACCATGCAAAGGGAATTTTCCAGTGTAGAAGCCTGGAGGATGAATACTGCGATGGTTATCTTCGTCAACTCGCGTGCTATAAACTTTTATACGAAAAGGATAAAACGCGAAAGGACAGTGATCTATTTGTGAGTCATGGCGTGGTGATGTTTGTAGAACCTGCAAAAGAGGATGTGCGAAGTTACGGCATAAAAAAAGGCGAGCCAACTGAATTTAAGGTCGAACTCAGAGAAGAAATGGTAGATGAGATGGTAGGCATAATAAAAAGTGTCTGGCACAGCGTACAGGACCTACATTTTGAAAAATTACAGGAGCGCGATAAGAAAAAATGCAACTGGTGTGACTTTGATCACATTTGCTGGGGTAGTGTCAAATAAAGCATGTAAAGGTTTAAAAGAAACCACAGAGTACACAGAGAAATAATATAATTTTACTCTGTGTACTCCAAAAAATCTTTGAAGCTTGGCTATTAACTTATCTGAAAGCTATGGGTAAAAAGGCAGGTCTTTTTGATTAATTTCAACGTTTTAAGGCTAAAAGAAGAGATAAGAATTCTAGTTTTATGAGCACACAGAGAACTTTTATTATAAAAACCTCTGTGTTCTCTGTGGTTTATTTTTGACAATACGAGGGGGGGGATTTTATGAGGAGATTTATTATTATTTTTATAGCGGCAGTTTTGATCTCGGGCTGCAATATTGTTCCCAAATCAATGCAGTACCAGAAAGAGGAGGAAAAGACCGTAGGGAGCGTGGATGTGGTCAATCCTCTTGTGGAAGAGGCACAGATCGTGTTTGATAGCCTTGGCTATGATACTGGGACTATGGATGGCAGGATAGGCAAGAAAACTCGGCAGGCCATAAAGGAATTTCAGGAGTCTATGGGACTCAAGAGCACAGGTTATATTGATAAGCGCACCTGGATGGCAGTAGAGGATATAATGAGAGAAAATGAGAGACGCGACCTGAAAAAGGATTATAATATAGAGGTGAGGAGCCCGTATTTAGAAGAGATTTATGATTCTGAGAGTAAGCTGGGAGTTACGACAAGACAAATACAGACTGCTTTAAAAAATGCCGGATTTGACCCAGGTACTATAGACGGAAAATCAGGGCCAAGAACACAGCAGGCAATAAAGGAATTCCAGCGCACAAAAGGACTGAAGATAGACGGTAAGGTCGGTGTACAGACATGGACGGAGCTGGGAAAGTATCTTAAAGAATAGATGTGAACTTATGATATTGACAAATATAATCCTTCGTGGTATAAAGTTATAAGTTAGAAGGAGGAAAGAAATAATGGGTAAATACATAACAATGCTTGGTGGTATAATAAGCATTCTTATTGGAATATGGTGTATAGGAACTTGGTGGTGGAGTTTTGTAGATCTTTTAAAGGGATGCGTGCCTCCTGTGCTTGTGTTAGGCGGGCTTGCAGCGCTTTTTGCTGGTATAAGTGAGATAAAAGATGCTGGCCAGGCAAAGAAAGAAGACTCAAAAGATAAAAAATAGGATTACCCTGGACAACTTCGTAAGTTACCCAGAGGGTAACTTACGAAGTTGTCCAGGTCTATTAGATAGGCCCGTTTTTTAAAGGGTCTATTGTCATTTGTGGAGGTATGAAAATGAACTATATAAAGACGGGCATACTATTAGTCCTTTTGACAATGCTTTTTGTGTGGATAGGCGGTTATTTCGGAGGCCAATCCGGCGCTTTGTTCGCATTTGTTTTCGCGCTTTTGATGAACTTTGGCGCTTATTGGTTCAGCGATAGAATAGTCCTTGCCATGTATAAGGCCAAAGAGGTTTCGCCGCAGGAAGTGCCTGAACTCTATAACATAGTCAGGGAATTGACTTCCAATGCAAAACTTCCCATGCCAAAACTATACATAACTCCGCAGAATTCTCCGAATGCTTTTGCAACTGGCCGTAATCCAAGGCATTCAGCAGTATGCGTGACACAGGGTATTTTAAATCTTCTTAATCGCGAAGAATTAAAAGGCGTCATAGCCCATGAATTATCTCATATAAAAAATAGAGACACGTTGATAATGACTGTCGCGGCTACTATTGCGGGCGCGATCACCATGATTGCCAGCTGGGCAAGGTGGGCTATGATATTAGGAGGAAGAGGAAGAAACAAAGACAGCAATATCATTGGATATCTTTTTATGCTTATAGTCGCGCCCATTGCGGCAATGCTTATACAGCTTGCGATATCGCGCTCCAGGGAGTATGCCGCGGATAAAAGGGGC
>JAHIRR010000058.1 GCA_018818505.1 Candidatus Omnitrophota bacterium
ATAGCCACGCAGCGCGTTAATCTATTTGAAAAAATAAAAATACCCGCGTGCAAAGAAAATATCCGCCTCATAAGGATATATCTCGGCGACCAGCAGACAAATGCAGTGGGCCGCTCAAAGATAGCAAAGAAGAAGATCGAGGAAATGGTCCTGGAAGGTGTAGCATGATAGTGCAAATGAAAAAACTGAGCATAATAGTGCAGTCAAAGGATACTGACTTGACACTCAAGGCCCTGGCAAAATCAGGCGTTGTGCATGTTGAGCACCAGAGGGTTCCAGAAAATGAAAATATAACGCTCCTCGAAGAAAAATATCACTCACTTTCTAGAGCTATGGATGTACTATCTGATTCAACAAAGTTTCAGAGAACGCATACCTACCCAGATAAACTAATACATGAGATCTTGAATCTCGTAGATAGGAAAGAGGTGTTTGCAGAAGGCATAAAGAATATAAAAAAAGATATAGAGAAATGGAAAGAGTGGGGAGATTTTGACCCAGAGCTGATCTATAAACTCGAGGCAAAGCGTGTATGGGTAAGACTTTGTAAGCTTACAAAGAAGGAATTACGCAATATACCAGAAGGCATAATCATAAAAGAGCTTTTTAATAAAGGTAATATATTTTATTGTGCAGCCATCTCAAGAGAAGAGGTAAAATTACCTTTTGAAATTATGCAATTACCTGAGCAGGGTCTTGAAGAGATGCTGTCGAGCCTGAAAAGAGAAGAGAAGCGGCTGAGCGAGACAGAAACAAATCTGGCAGATCTTTCAAAATATAAAAACGCACTCTTTTCATACGAGAAAAGACTTTCTTCGCTAATAGAGTTTAATAAGATATCTGCAGGTCTTGGGAGTTTTGAGAAACTTTCGTATCTAAGAGGGTATTGCCCTCTAGATAAGATCAAATCCATTGAAAAAATAGCAGAAAGAGAAAAGTGGGGCCTTATTATCGAAGATCCTCTGGAAACTGACTACACTCCTACCCTAATAAGAAACCCTCGATGGATAGAAATGATCAGGCCTGTTTTTAAGATGATAAATACTATCCCTGGTTACAGGGAAGTCGATATAAGCCTATGGTTTTTGGTGTTCTTTTCAATATTTTTCGGCATGCTTATAGGTGATGCTGGATATGGGGCTATATTTTTTGTTCTAAATCTATTCTGCCATGTGAAATTCAGGAACAAGGTCAAAGATAGATCAATATTTTTCCTTATGTATCTTTTGAGTCTCTGCGCAATAAGCTGGGGATTGTTAACAGGTACATTCTTTGGCCATGCATGGTTGCCAGAAAGAGTTCAGCCGCTTCTTCCGCTTCTAAGGCAGGAGACAAATGTGCAGGCGCTCTGTTTTTTTATAGGCGCTATTCACCTGAGTATCGCACATCTATGGAAATTTATCCGAAAAATGCCGTCAATAAAGGCATTTTCTGAAACAGGATGGATATGCATGTTATGGGGGGCATATTTCGCAGCAAAGACATTGATTTTAGGCGCAGCGTTTAGTGAAGCCGCAAAATGGCTTTTAATGATAGGCGCTAGTCTAATTATTTTATGCACAAATCCCAGCAGGAATTTATTTAAGACAGTTGGTTCTGGCATAGGAGGCCTTCTTCTTAATATAGTGAATAGCTTTACAGATGTTGTTTCGTATATACGCCTATTTGCAGTGGGCGCGGCAACTGTGGCAGTAGCAGACGCGTTTAACCAGATGGCCTCAGGCATAGGACATGGAAATATCTTTGCGGGATTCCTAACAGCGTTTGTGCTTTTATTCGGGCATACATTGAATATTTTATTAGGCGCCATGGCTATTCTGGTGCATGGCGTGAGATTAAATATGCTGGAGTTTTCGAGCCACATGAATATGGAATGGTCAGGCGTGGAATATGCGCCTTTTAGGGAGAAATAAAATTCCCTCTCCCCACTGTAGGGGACACTTAAGTGTCCCCTACAGTGGGGAGAGGGTTAGGGTGAGGGGAGGAAGATATGGATGCAAATGTGTTATTGCAATTTAAAGATCTTGGCGTAGCAGGTTCACTCGCGTTCGCTGCAATGGGCTCTGCCCTTGGCGCAGGCGCAGCAGGCATGGCAGCAGTGGGCTCATGGAAAAAGTGCTTTGCGCAGAATAAGAACGCGCCTTTTATTCTCACGGTATTCGTGGGCGCGCCGCTCTCCCAGACCATCTACGGCATGATTGTAATGAATGCCCTTGTAGAGCTTGCGAATAAGGGACAATTCATGTCCGGCGCAGGAATACTTAGCGGTATTGCAATAGGAATGTCAGCATGGATGCAGGGCAAAGCTGGCGCGGCAGCAGCTGACGCAATGGCAGAGACAGGTAAGGGGTTTGGCAATTACCTTATCGTGCTGGGCATAATCGAAACAGTTGCCCTCTTCGTAATGGTCTTCATCCTAATGGCCGCAGGGAAGATGTAAATTTAGGGCTTGCAAAATATTGGGCGATATTGTATATTATTGGGGCACTCAAGGGGGCGGTTAGCTCAGTTGGTAGAGCGCTTCGCTTACACCGAAGAGGTTTCACAGGTTCGAGCCCTGTACCGCCCACCATGAACCACTCGCTAAGAATGCTACTTTTAGATACATCTTCGCTCGGGTTCATGGCTTCGCCATTTAGTATAACGCTCGCTGTGCCCTGTACCTGAGCGAAGCGAATGGTACAGGGGGTTCATGGCAGGCCATTGAAAATTTGGGGACGTAGTTCAGATTGGATAGAACAATTGATTGTCGATCAATAGGTCGCGGGTTCGAGCCCCGTCGTCCCCGCCAGTAATTTAAGATAACTTAATAATTCCGTCGAAAACCCTACTTATCGTCGAGAAATCGATGAAAGTAGGGTTTTTTGTTTTTATGGAAATATTGAAAATCTTGGAAATTGTAACAACTTCTGTCACGTTCTGTCACGCTGTCACGCTGAAAACCGCGTAGGTTGCCGTAGGCATCCTACGCGGTTGAGAAAGGTTTAAATGAAAGGCTACCAATACCTAGAAAACGACTTCTTTAACCTCTGTCAAACCAGAGAAATCAGCCGCATCCCCATGCTCTTATACATCTATCTCCGCGGCCTTTACTGTCGCTTCCAAAAACCTGTCTTCTTCTATTTCGACAAACAGATCAAAGAACATTTAGGTATATCTCAAAGTACTCTATCAAGGGTCAGATTATATCTACAAAAGCGAGGCGTCATTGACTTTAAAAGCGGAAAAGGCACTAAACCCACAGAATACACCATGCTCGGAACCGTTCTTCTCCCTATCTTCAAAAAGATGACACGGTCTCGTCAAACTCACTCACAGAGGTATCCTCAAAATGACGACACCATATATACGAGTAAAGATATATTGAAGAAGAAAGTAGGTAATATATTTCAAGGTATGAGCGAAGCAGATAGAGAATTTTTAAGAAAGAAAGGCCTTTTGTAGTCCATGTCTCTTCCAAAGACCATAATGATAGACCTTCTAAATCCTAAAGCATACATATGGATAGACGCCATTCTTATAAAAGAAACCGCAAAAGCTATTTTAATCGAATTCGACGGTCAGGAAATATGGTTACCCAAGGCATGTATTACGAAGATTAAGCGCAATAAGCTTCGTCATTGCGAGCGACCTGCCCTTCGAAGCCTTGGCGAAGGAGGGAGCGAAGCAATCTCTATTAAAATATCCGAATACCACTGGACTAAGAAAATTTAAGCGCCTAATAACCAATTTACATAACAGTATATCTTTGTTATAATTGTACACGATAGCCCGGAAGATACTTTATGTAATTATTTTAAAGTTATAGCTAGATAAAAAATATTGGGAGGGTTAAGTGAACACGAGCTCACAAGAATTAGAACGTTGGATGGACGCTCCTCGAGAGAACGAGCATCTGGAGTTTAAAGAGGCGAAACATCAATTTGATGTGATGAAATTGTTCCGCTACTGTGTAGCAATTGCTAATGAAGGCGGCGGGAAGCTTATTCTTGGGGTTAGTAATAGGATTCCGCGCAAGGTTGTTGGCAGTGAGGCGTTTCGTAATACTGCAAATATTGCCGAGAAGATCTTTATTAAATTGCGCTTTCGGGTTGATGTCGAAGAAATTGCTCATCCGGACGGGCGGGTTGTCTTGTTTCGTATTCCTTCCCGACCGAAAGGCACGGCTTATCAATTAGAAGGCTCGTATTTAATGCGATCAACAGAAGATACAGTCTCTATGTCTGAAGATCGTTTAAGGCAAATTTTCGAAGAAGGAAAACCAGATTGGTTATTGCACCCAGCCAAAGAGAATTGTACTGCAGACGACGTTGTTCGTTTGCTGGATACTCAGGGCTATTTTGATTTGCTTAAATTGACCTATCCGACCACGCGCGAAGTCGTGCTTGAACGTTTTGAACAAGCAAAACTCATTCAAAAGAAAAGCGGCTCATGGATTATTACGAACTTGGGCGCTATTTTATTTGCAAAAAAAATCGATGATTTTGATAGCTTGTCGCGGAAAACTCCCCGGGTCATTGTTTATGAGGGAACAAGTAAGCTAAAAACGCGTCTGGATAAGTTTGGAGCAAGAGGGTATGCTGTCGGCTTTGAAGGGCTCCTTGAATTTATAAACGGGCAGATACCCACCAATGAGATTATTCAGCTTGCCTTACGTAAAGAGAAAAAAATGTTTCCGGAGATTGCGATTAGAGAGCTTGTCGCGAATGCACTGATCCATCAAGATCTGAATGAGTCTGGACCGATTCTGATCGAGATATACTCTGACCGTATGGAAATTACCAATCCAGGCCGTCCTTTTATTCCTACTGATAGATTTATTGATGAATACCAGTCCCGAAATGAACGTCTTGCTGACTTAATGCGGAGATTCGGGATTTGCGAGGAAAAGGGCAGCGGCGTAGATAAAGTCGTTAATGCTACAGAAGTATATCAACTTCCTGCTCCAGATTTTCGCGTTGGGGAACGTCATACTACAGTGGTTTTATTCGCGCATAAGCCATTTGAAGACATGGATCGAAAGGATCGTATCCGCGCTTGTTATCAACATTGCTGTCTGCGCTATGTTATGAACGAGCGAATGACAAATCAGAGTTTGCGAGAGCGGTTCAAATTATCGGTGAATAAAATAACTACTGTTTCCCAGCTTATTGCGGATACGCTAGATGTTAATTTGATTAAACTAGACGATGCGACAACTGTTTCAAAAAGATATGCAAGATATCAGCCATTTTGGGCATAGTTTCATTTAATTCTCAAGGTATTTTGTATTGGTTATATTATCATAACTCGTTGTATCACAAAGAGTTACCTATTTAAAAGCAAAACGGTTTTTTGAGATATTCTGGCTTGCTATATAGGAAAAACTGGTCGCTATCCCTCATTTGCCACCCTTTCCTTTTCTTAAAGTTAGCGCTCTTACGCAACGGTCTTGCAAAATGATAAATTTGCTTGAAAATTCCCTATTTCTATGGCATACTTATATATGTAAAATATAGCAGCTAAGATACCAAATGGTAGCCCTATAAAAGGGTTATTTTTTGCCTGGATTATGTCAATATTTAGAAAAGCTTACAATTTGAAGATTATATCAATAGTACTAATGAGTTCGCTATTACTTACTACTTCACTCTGCGCCCATCCTGTCTCAAGAGATTCTTTAAGAATACCTACTGGACAAGAAAACACTTTAAAACGCATGGAAGCGTTACAGAAACAAGCAGGACCAGAAGAGGCAATTGCGTCTGGGGAAAACAATGTTGCTACTTGTTTAGAAGAAATAAAAAGCAGCGAAAAACACGCAAAGCTCATGATAGGACAAGATGTACAGCTAGCCCCTCGTGCAAGGGAAGAGTTAGCATACGAAATGGCAATGGGAATAAACATCTATGATGGAACTAAAATTGCAAAAATTTTTCAAAATCAGATTAACCTTTTGAACGAACTGAAACGAAACCTTTATGAGCCCACCAATATCCACAAAGAAGCATGGCTGGAAGCAGAAGAAATGCTCTTCCCATACCTCAGAGAAAGAGGATATTCATTTATCATCCCTCTAATTTTATGTGTGTATCCTCTAAGAAATCCCTGCTGTTTTTCCATCTTTGCAGAACCCACAATTGCAATCCCTGCTGATGAGAAAAACAAAAAAATTCTAGTATCCCAGATCTTGGCTGAGTCAATCCATGCAAACGCTTATGACTTCCCCAATAAATTTTTGAGAGAAGGATTTGAGCAGTATTTTGGTATAAAGATACGTTTATTGAATGAAGGATACGAAGAAAAAAACCTGTCTAAGAATATCTTTTTAGAATATCAACAAAAATGGTTCAATGCGCTTATAAAAGCAGGATATTCAAATCTAGACTCTCTACTTTATAGGTATTCACTCCGAACAGTGCTTGAATTGATTAACAAGATAGGGGAGAAACCATTGGAACATGCATATTGGACAGGAGACCGCACTCTACTTGAAGAAAAATGCAACATCTTGCTAGGTAAAGATGCATGGCAGGAAATCGTAGCTGACGGTATATATTGCTCTCATGAACTAGGCACAGTTAACGGGGCGTTGAATTTTTATTTAAGTGTGACAGATAGGATGAAAGGAGAAAATGTCGACATAACACAATATGAAAATGATTATTGGGATGGGAAGTTAGGGAGCATTAAAAAAGAAAGGGATACTGATAAGCAGCAAGAACTAGACAGAGAATTGGGCTGGATAAAATCCCAAGAGGAAGCATTTATAGGTGAATTTGATACCGTAAAAGCAGTATGGAAGAAAGTAACATACCTTTACGATAAGAGATATCGCCACGCCATAGATTATATTGTGTGTTTATCCCTGGAACAATCTTCTAAAAATAGCCTTGGGAAACAATATAATATTGATGATTCCTACTACGCGAAGAAAGAAGTGCCTGGAGTAGCAAGTTCTATGGAAAGGGCTGAGTTTGATGAGAATATTTTTCTTTCTGTAGAAAACCCCCATCCACAGCTCTTAGCAGCAACACAGAATTGCCCCCCTGGCACAAAATTTAAGTTATTTGTCGATAATTTCAAAGAATTTAGACAAGGCAATTCTATTTTCAAAGATATTGGTGTAGCAAAAATCATCATTATTCCTCCCGATTCCCACGTTCCAGAGAAAGCAAAAAGTCCTTTAGACGACCAGCTTAATTCTTCTCGTGTGCAATCTAAAGATATATAATAGTCATTGAAAATAGGATAAAATCAGAGAGGGGAATTTTTTAAAAATTTTTTCAAAAAAGACTTGACAGATGCCAAAACATATGATAAACTTCAATTAATGACTGAGAAGGAGATTCTTGCGAAGATCGAAACTTACATGTCAAAACATAATCTCCGGCAGTGGGAATTGGCAAAAAGGTTAGGTATTCCAGAAGCAACGCTCAACAGGTGGTTAAGGCGCAAGACAAACATATCAAATGCCTACCTTGTCATTCTTAAGAAAGAAGGGGTTATTTAAAATATTTTTTTGGAGGGAAAATTGACGTATATCAAAACAGATGATAATAGAGGTAAAGAAAGAACAATATTTTTTATCCAAAAAATTATCATCTGACAAAACAGGTATCAAGAAATGGAGGTTTAAAATGACTCTAGTGACTGCGAAGGCAATATCAGAGAAATACAGTATTCCCCTGGGGACAATCTACTACTATATTTCAAGGAATGAAATCCCACACTATCAAATAATGGGCAGAAGGAAATTTAACCCACTTGAGATTGAGAGTTGGGTAAGACAAGGAAAATCAAATGTCGCTGCTAAAGTTTGGTAAGGTATATAAAAGGCCTGATAGCCCCTTTTTCTGGATCTGGTACTATGACGCTAATGGAAAGCGCCACAGGGAAAGCACGCAGACTAATAATAAGAAATTAGCTGAAGAGATGCTACGTAGCAGGATTCTTGAATTTCAAAGCTTAAGGTCTGGCCTTAAGACAACAAGCGACATGCCTTATGATGCATTTAGTGATGATTTTCTGAAACACTATAAAGCCCGGTATCCCTATGAGACCTTTAAATCTCACAGGAGTGTTATAAATGAGTTTAGAAAATTCATGGATATTATAGAAATAGGTAGGTTAAAAGAGATTGCGCCCGAAGTTATAAATAAATACATAACCTATCTAAGAGAAGAAAAGAAAAATAAGGCCTGTACATGCAATAATCACTTAAAGAACCTGATTACACAGTTTAATTATGCAATACAAAATAAACTTATGTATGAAAATCCGGCCAAGGGATGCCCAAAGATTGAAGTAACAGATGCAAAGAAAAAGGGCGCGCTATCAGTGGATGCTGGATGTCAACTACTATTTCCTACCAGCGACAATTATAATTCCCTATGTTTGAGTTAAAAAAATAGTAGCAGTCTTTTTCTTTTCTTTTTTGCTACTTTTTTCTTTTCTTTTTGTGAATA
>JAHIRR010000059.1 GCA_018818505.1 Candidatus Omnitrophota bacterium
AAGAGGGAGTTGCGTATAAAGATGGCGAGGCAATTATATTTAAGGTGCCTCCTGAAAAGATAAAGATGTACGATATTGTCCATGGCGAGATAGAAGTAGACAATTCTCTTATCGGTGAACTTGTTTTGATAAAATCAGACAGAACGCCTGCCTATAATTTTGCGTGTGTAATCGATGACATTGATATGAAAATTACGCATATAATAAGAGGGGATGACCACATTTCGAACACGAACAAGCAGATCGCCGTGTACAACGCGCTTAAGGTAAAGCCACCAAAATTTGCGCACATTCCATTGATACTCGCGCCGGATAAATCCAGGCTTTCCAAGAGATTCGGCGCAGTGGCGATTTCTGAGTATAGAGAAAAAGGGTATCTTTCAAACGCAATGGTAAATTATCTTGCGTTATTGGGGTGGGCGCCGGGAGATAATAAGGAATTTATGGAGACAACTGAAATTATAAAAAAGTTTAGCCTTAAGCGCGTCAATAAGTGTGGAGCTGAGTTTAACGAGGATAAACTGCGCTGGCTTAATGGCGAGCATATAAGGAAGATGGATGTAGATAAGTTTATAGAGGCTGCCACACCTTTTGTTAAAGGCGAATATGATACAGCATGGTTTAGAAAACTTGCCAAGCTTTATCACCCCAGAGTGAAGACCCTTGTTGAATTTAAGGAAGAACTCGATATCTTTGTATCTGACGAGGTGAATTATAGAGAAGAGGCGAAGGAAAAGTTTTTGAAAAAAGAGGGAGTTTTAGATATATTAAAGTTAGCTAAAGAACGTCTGGAGAAAATAGAAGATTTCAGCCCTGAAAAAATAGAGGTTGAGATGAGGGCTCTTATGAAGAATCTGAATATCAAGGGTGGAGATCTGATACATCCTTTGAGAGTAGCAGTTACTGGCAAGAGCGTTTCAGCAGGTATTTTCGAGGTCCTGGCGCTTTTGGGTAAAGAGAAAACCATTGAAAGATTAGGGGAAGTCCTATAATGCAAGAGAAAAGAAGATTTGTAAGGATCCAGTGGCCGGTTATTGTGCTTTATACTACGCTTGAGGAACCCTTTACCAAGGATCAGATCGTTGGTAAAGATATAAGTGAAGGCGGGGTTTCTTTTATTGTTTATGAGAGACTTGCTAAAGGCACAAAACTCGACATGCAGATCCAGACCCCTTTTGATTCATTACCTATATTTGCAAAGGGCAAGGTAGCATGGATTAGAGATATAGGCCAGGAGCACGAGAAGACATTTGAAGTAGGGGTGGAGTTTACAGAGATCGAATTAAAGGATCAGAAACGTCTCAAGATGTATGTTGAGAATGAAATAAGGGATAGAAAGTAATAGCAAAATTGGAGGATCGTCTAATGGTAGGACACAGGTCTCTGGAACCTGTTGTGATGGTTCGAATCCATCTCCTCCAGCCAATGTTGACAACTGGCCGAATCACCGCTTAGCGGTGCAGTAGGCACAAGCGCCTTACAGGTTTCTGGAGTAGGGCGTTTTTCATTTTTAGGAGGTTTCTGGGCATCTATGGCTGGCAGGTTACATGACAGGCTGTCTACGGTGGCTGGTCAGGTTTTTTGCAATTAGCATATTTATGAAATTTGTAATTGACAATTTCAATTTTCATGGTATTATTATGGCATGATCGAACGTCTCTATTATAAGAAAAATATCGAGAAAGCCCTTAATCGAAGCAAGGCTGTGGCTTTATTAGGACCGCGGCAGTGTGGTAAAACTACCTTGGCGCGGCAGTTTATAGATATTCGCTCGCCCAATTATTTTGATCTTGAAGACCCATCAACGCTAATTGGATTCGAGGACCCCAAAACGGCCCTTGAGCATTTGAAGGGTCTTGTTGTGATTGACGAGGTTCAGCGCCGTCCGGATGTTTTTCCGATTTTTCGTGTGTTGTTAGATCGCGTGCCGTTACCTGCCAAATTTTTGATTTTAGGAAGTGCTTCGCCGGATTTGTTAAGACAATCTTCAGAATCATTAGCCGGACGACTGGAATTGATCGAAATGCAGGGTTTTGGATTATCCGAAGTTGGACAAAAGAAGCAAATGCGCCTTTGGAGCAGGGGAGGATTTCCGCTGTCGTTTCTCGCCAAGAACGATGAGGATAGCTTATCCTGGCGAGTTAATTTTATTCGAACCTTTCTGGAGCGCGATCTTCGTGAAGCTCAAGGGCTTGATGTGCCGGTTGTGATACTCCATAAGTTTTGGATGATGTTGGCTCACAATCACGGAAAAATATGGAATGCCTCACCCATTGCTTCGTCTCTTGGGCTTACTCACCCTACAATACGCAAGTATTTGGATATTTTAACGGGATTATTTATGGTGCGCCAATTGCAACCTTGGCACGCCAATATCAAAAAACGTCAGGTGAAATCGCCAAAGGTCTATATTCGCGATACCGGACTTTTGCATGCGTTGATAGGAATCAATTCACAACAAAAGCTTCCTCGTCATCCTGTGTGCGGCGCATCGTGGGAAGGGTTTGTCATCGAGGAAATTATTCGTTCGATAGAGCCGCATGACGTTTATTATTGGGCCACGCATCAGGGAGCGGAAATCGATCTACTATTTAACAAAGGCGGAAAGATGTATGGCGTAGAAATCAAACGCCAGGATGCGCCGAGAATGACGGCATCTATTCGAACGGCACTTGAATATTTGAAGCTGGAACGCATCGCCGTGATTTATCCCGGTACACGTCGCTATTCAATTCATAAAAAAGTCGACGTCGTGCCGTTTGATGAGATTTTTGGCGGGATGAAAGGATTGTTTGGTTAGCATTATGAAATTTAAAATCAAGTTACCAAATTTAAAAGTCTCGGATCATCAATTATTGGATGATTTAAAATCAGTAGCGAACATTCTTAAAAAGAACAGCGTATCAAAAAAGGAATATGAAAAGCACGGAAAGTATTCTTATACAGGTTTCCGAAATCATTTTGGTACTTGGAGAAAAGCTCTTGAAAAATCAAATTTAAATCGTTCAAGAAATTGGGGGACAACTCGAGAAGAATTCCACGAAAACTTAAAAGATCTATGGATTAAATTAGGACGACAACCGAAGTATTCTGAAATAAGAATGCCAGAGTCAAAATTTAGTGGTACGGCATACGCTCATTTCTTTGGAAGTTGGACAAAAACACTGATTGATTTTAAGAAATATTTAGATGAGGAGAATATTGACACGGTAAGGAGTATTGCGTCTAAGCCGGTTATAGAAAGTAATAATCATAAAACCAAGCGGTAAGTTAATTGGCGGTTGCGTTTTAAGGTAATGCAACGTGATAACTTTAAATGCAAGGCATGTGGTCGTTCTCCGGCAATTGACTACAAGATTGTTTTACATGTTGACCATATCAAAGCCTTTTAATGAAAGATCGAATTTTTGACTCTTGTGATTCGCAGGAGTTGAATTCTACATCTGCCTGATTGTCTGTCGATACTCTTGTATAGATTGCACATTTCATATGGCACCTCTTTATGTTATTGGAAGTTCTTTTTTAACATATTCAAGGAGTCGCTCGCAATCTTTTAAGACCCTTTCAGCTTCTGACCTAAAAACCAATCTTTCCTCGTACTCAGCCATGTTTTTAATGCGGTTCGTTCTTAAGATTCTATTTGCATTTACGTTTATTTCTTTATCGTCAGCTCTGATTGCCCTAAATAGCTTTACAGCATCTCCACGATTTTCGCCGGAGTAGCGTTTTCCTAAGAAATACACGCACATAGCATCGCATGCTGCTATACACGAATGGATAGCGCTAATAGTAGCTGCGTTCCATTCCTGAATATCAAAAGAGTGTTCTGCCGCATGCATGCATTCCTCAGCCCTCTTAAGGTAGTTCGCATATAATGATTTTGTAACATCAGTAGTTTTTAAATCGTGCACCATAATTTATACTTTCGTTTTTGGGAAGATTTGGATGCCTTTTTCAACTTCAGAAATAATTTTTAATCTTTTCTTTTGTTTTGATCCTCTTTCCGTCAATATATAAGGAGCTAATCTATTTCCATAAA
>JAHIRR010000060.1 GCA_018818505.1 Candidatus Omnitrophota bacterium
GACCTAAATTGATAGTTTATAGTATTTCAGCAGGTGAATTACACGATAAAATATGGCCAATGATGAATAGTTACAATTCTAGCTTGATATATAGGAAGTCAAATGAAAATAAAATAAAAAATATTGATAAAGAAGTCTTAAAGGAGTTCGGGATAAAGGAGAAAAATATAAACAAAGTAATTATTTACGAGGGAAAAGGATGCGAGTCATGCAAGTTTACAGGTTATAGAGGCCGCACAGGCATATACGAGTTTTTACCTATGCATGAGGAGATCCGCGAACTAGTACTTCACCGCTCATCAGCTGACCAGATAAAGAAAAAGGCATTGGGGTTAGGCATGCACACGCTCCGCATGGATGGATGGGAAAAGGTAAAGAAGGGCTTGACCACGATAGACGAGGTGATCAGGGTTACCAAGGAAGACTAAATGTCTAAATTTATATATAAAGCAAAAAAAGGACCTAAGGAAGTTATCGAAGGAAAGATAGAGGCTGAATCAGAGGCTCAAGCTGTAAAGCAGCTCATGCAACAGGGCTATTATCCTATATGGGTTAAAGAAGCTTCGACCTTAGCTGCACAAAAAAGAAGACCTGTAAAGACAAAGGACCTTGCGATTTTTACAAGGCAGCTTTCAGAGCTTTTAGATTCAGGCCTGGCCCTGTACGAGGCGTTAAATATAATTGAAAATCAAATAGAGTTGCCAGGATTAAAAGAGATCATAAAAGGTATCAGGGAAAAGGTAAGGGACGGCAATACCTTTTCTGAATCTTTAAAAGACTACCCAGGCGTTTTTTCAGAATTATATGTAAATCTTGTTCGCTCAGGTGAAGTAGGGAGCATGCTTAGAGATGTACTCAATAATATCGCGGATTTCCTGGAAAAAGAAGAGGATGTAAAATCCAAGGTATTAGCTGCATTGGCATATCCAATGTTGATGTTGATCGTAGGTGCTGGCACAATATTTATTCTAACAGGATTTGTGATCCCAAAGCTGGCAAATATGTTCATTGAGATGGGCGAGGTCTTGCCTCTTCCTACGAGGATCCTTATTGGATTTAGCGATTTTATAAGGAGTTACTGGATATTATTGGCTGTTTTTGTAAGTGGGGCTATATTTTTTATTGCAAAAAGCAAGTCCAAAGGTATTATAGACAGGTTCAAATTAAAATTGCCTATTATTGGAGCCTTAGTAAAGGATAACGAGCTTGCTAGATTCTCGCGCACACTTTCAATGCTTCTTAAAAATGGCGTAGCGATTCTTTCTGCACTAAAGATTACTTCTGATGTAATCGAAAACGAGGTTGTAAAAGCCGAGGCCCTTCGGATCTATAATGATGTTAGGGAAGGCTCTTCTCTTGCAGCCGCGATAAAAAAGAACACCAGCTTTCCTCAGTTTGTCGTAAATATGGCAACGATAGGAGAAGAGGGTGGAATGCTGGACAAGACATTACTTAAGGCTGCAAAGAGTTACGAGCTCGAGAGCGACAGAAAGATCAAGATACTGTCATCTCTTTTAGAACCAGTTATAATCCTGGTCATGGGAGCAGTAGTAGGTTTCATTGTTATTTCAATGCTTTTACCTGTATTTCAGATATCGTTAACCGCCCATTGAGTTCGGAGTTAGGAGTTCGGGGTTGGGAGTAAAAGAAGAGAAGTTTAATTTTGAGAATTTAAGTGTATACCAGAAGGCTTTGGAATATATAGATTTTGTTTACATAATGGCAGTCAAATTTCCGAAAGAAGAAAAATTTGGATTAACAAGTCAATTTCAAAGGGCAGCACAGTCAATAGCTTTGAATATCGGAGAGGGAAGTGGTGGTAGTAAAGCAGAGTTTCAGCAATTTATTAGAATAGCAAGAAGGTCGGTTAGAGAATGTATTGTCTGCACGACGATAGCCTTAAGAAGGAAGTACATAACGAAACAAGGTGAAAATAAATCTATGAGCATGTGTTTGGAGCTATCAAAGATGTTAAGCGGCTTACTGAGCTCGCTAAACTAACTCCGAACTCCGAACTCAGTGCTCCGAACTAATCTAACGGAGGATTATATGAAGAATTCAAAGGGGTTCACGTTAATCGAACTTATGCTGGTCGTGATTATTATAGGTGTACTCGCGTCGCTGGTAGTGCCGAGGCTTGTGGGCCGGTCAGAAGAGGCAAGGATCGCTGCTGCCAAGGCAGATATAAATGCCAATATTTCAGTGGCGCTTGATCTCTATGAGCTCCTCGCGCACACAGCCGCCCCGGACCGGCCCCGCGTGCGTGACTACGAAGTCCTTGCC
>JAHIRR010000061.1 GCA_018818505.1 Candidatus Omnitrophota bacterium
CCACGAGCCGATTATCTCACAGGAAGAATTTGACCGGGCTCAAAAACTGCTCAAGAGAAACCGTACTAATACCGTAGTCAGGTTCAGAAATAATGTTTATCATTTATCAGGGATATTGAAATGCAATGAGTGCGGGATGAATTATCGCGGGCTCACGTTAACGGTTAATCACCACTCAAAGATGAGACGGCCCTGGTATTGCTGTTCATCCAAAGGTGTCTCATATATCAAATGTGCCAATAAGTCCGTTACGGCAGATGCAATCAATAAGCAGGTCTGGGATATCATCGATACCATAAGCAAGAACCTTCATGTGGTTGAAGAGCTTAGTGACATTATCAAGTTAAGCGCTACAGAGCCGGAGCAACATTATATTGAGGAGCTGGAGACAAAAGAAAAGGCCCTTAATAAGAACCTTGAAAAACAAAGGGCCCTCTATGAGGTGTTTTCAGAGGATAAGATTAATATTGATATCTATAAAGACCGGGCCGAGCTGTTACGAAACGAGGAAAAGAAACTCAGACAGGATGTAAAGGCCATCCAGTTAAGGATCCTTGAGAAACGAAACGCGGTCAATCTGGTCAAGGCCACGCAGGATTTTCTTTTAAGGCTTAGAAGTAATCCTAATGGTGAACAGATGGATTACCTTGTCAAAACATTTATGAGAATAATATTCAGGGCTATCTATATCCAGAACCAGGAGATTGTCAGGCATGACCTGAATGAGCCCTGGAAGAGTTGTTATGAAGAGGGGATGAAATGGTTGAAAACGCAGGAAACAGCGCCAATACAGGCGAAAAAGGCGGAAAAGGCAAGAAGAAGTTACGTATACTTTTGCGTACCTTCGGATGTCAGATGAATGAACATGATTCGGGGAGGGTAAAGGATCTGCTTTTGCAAGAGGGATATTCTCTTAGTAAAGATCTGGAAGAGGCAGATGTTTTGCTTTTTAATACTTGCAGTGTTCGTAAGCATGCTGAGGATAGGGTGTTCGGGAGAGTGGGTTCTCTTAAGAAGCGCTCTGGTGTGATTTTTGGGATTCTAGGATGTATGGCAGAGGCGCAAAAGGATTTGATATTTAGAAGACTTCCGCATGTGGATTTTATATGCGGACCAGCTGATTTAGATAAGATCCCGGGGATTATAAAGAGGATAAGATCTGGGGCTGGACATATTATTTGTGTCGGAGGCCATAGTTCTAAAAAGATCCCGGATTTTCCTAAGGAAAGAGGCGTAGGTAAAAATGCATACGTTAAGATAATGGAGGGTTGTGCTAATTTTTGTTCATACTGCGTTGTGCCTTATGTAAGAGGCCCTGAGAGGAGCAGGCCTTCAAAGGAGATTTTGGAAGAGATAGAAAAGCTTATGGATAGGGGCGTTGAAAAGATTACTCTTCTGGGGCAAAATGTTAATTCTTACGGAAGAGGGTTAAAGGAGAAGATTGATTTTTCAGGACTTTTGAGGAAGATAGATCGCGCAATGACAGATGTAAAGATAGATTTTATGACGTCTCATCCCAAAGACGCGGGCGTAGATCTATTTAAGGCAATAGCAGGGCTTAAATCTCTTTCAAAACAGCTGCATCTGCCTTTACAGTCTGGATCGAACAAGATCCTCAAAAGAATGAATAGAGGCTATACTGTAGAGCGATACAAAAGACTAGTAAAGGATTTCAGGAGAATAGTTAAAGATGGAAAGGTTGCCTCAGATTTTATAGTAGGTTTTCCAGGAGAGACAAAAAAGGATTTTAATGATACGCTAAAGGCGATCAAAGATATCCGCTTCAGCAATGCTTATATATTTAAATATTCGCCAAGGCCTTTTACAAAGGCCAGCAGGTTGAAAGATAATGTTTTGAAAGAGGAAAAAGAAAAACGTCACGCCTTACTTCTGGAAACACAGAAGAAAATTTCATTATGCAAGTAATATTCCTAGTAGGACCCACTGCATCAGGTAAAACTGCTCTATCCTTTAAATTAGCCAAAAAGTTCAACGCAGAGATCATATCCTGTGATTCCATGTGCGTATATAAAGGTATGGATGTACTTACTTCTAAACCGAGTAAAAGCGACAGGCGAAAGGTAAAGCATCATCTTATAGACATAATCTCTCCTGCTAAAGAATTCAGTGTGTCTGAATATAGAAGATTGGCGATTGGCGCAATAGAAGATATATTGAAGCGCGGCAAGACTCCCTTGTTTGTAGGAGGGAGTGGTCTGTATGTTAAGGCCATAGTCGATGGATTGTTTCCTTCAGCTGGAAAGGATGAGAAATTCAGAAAGACTCAGTACATCCTGGCAGAGAAATATGGCAAGAGTTATCTTTATAATAAGCTAAAAAAGATAGATTCAGAAAGGGCCAAGAAGATACACCTGAATGATCTGAGAAGGATAGTGAGGGCATTGGAGATATATCGTACTGAGAAGAGACGACCATCTGAATTATTGAAGAAGAGAGAAGCGCTGGGCTATTCTTTTAAGATATTTGGTATAGACATGTCTCGTGAAGAGCTCTATAAAAATATAGACGAGCGGGTAGAGAACATGTTCAGGCAGGGTATAGTAAGAGAGGTGAAGAATTTATCTCGCAGGAAATTGAGCCTTACTGCAAGAAAGGCTTTAGGATACAATGAGGTAATGGCATATATTAAAGGAGATCTTTCACTTGACCAGGCCAAGGAGCTCTTAAAGAAGAATACGAGGAATTTTGCCAAGCGCCAACTAACCTGGTTCCGTCCAGACAAGCGGATAGATTGGCTGAGTACACAGATGATCACAGATGAAAAGATACAAGATGATCGCAGATTACGTTATCTGTGATTATCTGCAAAGCATTGAAATAATCGTGTAATCTGCGATTATCTGTGTATCAGCGAACGAAGTGAGCTGATTAATGGAAAAGGCTATACTAGTAACAGTTGATCTGAAGAAAGAGAAGGGGTGGTCGGCAGAGGACCGCGCTAGCGAGCTTAAGGAGCTTGCGCGTTCTAGTGGCGCGTCTATAGAGGCAGAGGTTGTATGCTCAAGAGAAAGGCCTACGTCTGATCTATTTGTTGGCAAGGGTAAGTTTGAAGAGATAGCGCTGCTTTCAAAAAAGAAAAGCGCTAAATCAGTTATTTTTAATAATGATCTTGCGCCTACACAGCTCAGGAATTTAGAAAAAGGGCTTGATGGTGTAAAGGTTATTGACAGGACACAGTTGATCCTCGACATATTTTCCCAGCATGCAAGGAGCATGGAAGGAAAGGTCCAGGTAGAATTGGCGCAGCTGGAGTACTTGCTGCCAAGGCTTACCGGCAAAGGCATTGAGCTTTCAAGACTTGGCGGCGGCATTGGCACTCGCGGGCCTGGAGAAAAGATACTTGAGTATGATAGGCGCAGGATCGGGGACCGCATTGCAAAGCTAAAGAAAGAGTTAAAGGATCTAGAGAAAAGACGGGGTGCTCTACGAAAAAGGCGCAAGGATGCCATGCTTGCCACTGTTTCAATCGTGGGCTATACTAATGCAGGCAAGACCACTCTTTTAAACCGGCTCACCAATTCTAGGAAGTTAACTGCTGACAAACTCTTTAGCACGCTTGACCCTGTGGCAAGGAGCTATGTGCTCCCGAATAATCTGAAAATCCTGTTTAGCGATACAGTAGGTTTTTTGTATAAGCTGCCGCATCATCTTATAGAGTCGTTCAAGGCCACGCTGGAAGAAGTCAAGGAAGCAGATCTGCTTATACATGTACTTGACTGTTCAAATCCACGCGCGCAAGAACTGGATGAGGCAGTGTATAGCGTATTGAAGGAGCTGGGTGCAGAAGGGAAGACCATAATCAATGTGCTTAATAAGGTGGATCTGGTAGAGAATAGCCATCATCTGAACCGTCTTAAAAGGAAATTTAATAATGCAGTAGCAGTGTCTGCCTTGAATGGACAAGACATAGACCTTCTCATAGACGAGATCTCGCAGTTATTGTCAGGACTTGTTACAAAGATAAAAATAGATATCCCGAACGATAGAATGGATGCCGTCAGCCTGATCTACGAACACGGCAAGGTGCATAAGAGGGAAGACAGGCCCGCCTCGATTTATATAGAAGCGGCAATCCCGGTGAGGTTAAGTAAGACGCTTGAAAAACTACTTGACTAAATTGAAATATATGTTATAATTTAGTTATTCTAAATTAAAGGAATTATATATGTCTATTCTGGCAGATATTCTTTACAGGCCCTTAATTAAAAGAGATGTTTTGCCGCAGATAATAAAGTGGATAGCTAAAAAGGAAGCTGTTGTATTGATAGGCTCCAGGCAGGTAGGAAAAACTTGCTTGCTTTATCTGCTTATCCAGCATCTTGTTAAGGCGATGAAAATACCCAAGGAAGATATTTTCTATTTTGATTTAGAAAGAATAGAGAATCTTGAAATGCTGAATGCCGGAG
>JAHIRR010000062.1 GCA_018818505.1 Candidatus Omnitrophota bacterium
ATATAATAGAGCAAAAAAATATATGGAGATTAGTTCCTTAACCGACGGTGGGAACAAAGAAGAAATGGTTATACTGATAAAAAATTTTGGCGAAAATGACTTGACAATGAAGTCATAATAGACTACACTTGTAGTCAGGATACACATTTGTGCCTTGACACATTTAAGGAAATATGGTATAGTTATAGTAGGAGGAGATTGATATGGCAGGCAATAATGGAGGACGCGACAGATTGAGCATTGATGTTTTCCCGGAAGAGCATAAAAAGATAAAAGCGTATGCAGCTCTTCATGGTCAGACAATACGGGAATATGTGCTTGAATGTGTACATAAGAGATTAAAGATAGAAGCTGAGAAAGGGGAGTTGTCTGGTCTGGCTATGCATCTCGATAAAGATCCTGTTCTGAGGGAATTATGGGACAACAAAAAGGACTCCGAGTATGATAAGCTATAATCAACATGATGTAATCTTAGTTGATTTTGGTTTTTCTGATGGCAGAGGTTCAAAGAAAAGGCCAGCTTTAATTATTAGCAGCGACAGGTATCAAAAAGATCGCCAAGAAATAGTTATAGCAGCGATAACTAGTAACGTTGGTAGAATTTTATTCGGTGATACTAGGTTAAATGGATGGAAAGAAGCGAGTTTGTTATACCCTTCTTTAGTAACAGCGATTATCAGGACAATAAAGACTACGCTTGTAATTAAAAAATTAGGAGTGCTTCCAAAAGAAGATTTCCAGAGCGTTAAGAAGAATATCGCAGGTGTTATGGGGTTTGATGAATAAGATTAAGATTATAGTTACTGCTGGGCCGACAAGAGAGCTGATAGATCCTGTGAGGTTTATTTCAAATAGATCCACAGGCGAGATGGGGTATGCGATTGCAGCTGAAGCAAGCCATAGAAAGCATACTGTTACGCTTATAAGCGGGCCTACCAGAATAAAATCTCCCAAGGTTAAAAGGTTTATTCCAATTGAGACAGCAGAGGACTTGTTAAAGGCGCTTAAGAAAGAGATTAAAAGCGCAGATTGTCTTATTATGTGCGCTGCAGTGGGAGATTTTAGTGTAAGAAGGGTTGCGAGTAAAAAGATAAAAAGGAAAAAGGCATTGTCGCTGCAGCTTGTGCCGAACAAGGATATATTGAGAGAATTATCTATGTATAAAAAAGCTAAGTTGTTTGTGGGGTTTAGCTTAGAGACTGAGAATTGGCTCAAGAACTCTTCTAAAAAGCTAAAAAGTAAGAAGCTCGATCTTATTGTAGCTAATCGGCTGACAAAAAGATATAACCCATTTGGTGACAATAAGTTAGATATATGTATCATTGATAAATCCGGCCATAGGATATATATAGATAATAGAAAAAAGCCATTTATATCACATGTTTTGCTTGACAAGATTGAGCAGATGTGGTATTTAGAGAGTGACAAGTGACAAGTAACAAGGGACAAGGAGTATTTAAACCTTCTTGTCTCTTGTTACTTGTCCCTTGTCCCTAAGAATGGAGGTTGACTTGAAGAAACGTGGTTTTACGTTGATTGAGTTGCTTGTCGTAATAGCGATTATAGGTATTCTTTCAGGCATGTTGCTTCCAGCGATTGGCAGTGCGCGAGAAAGAGCCAGGCGTACAAGCTGTATGAATAACCTGAAACAAATAGGCATTGGCTTACATATGTATGCCACAGATAATATGGAAAGGTTTCCTAAGACACTTCAGGATTTAGTGGATGGAGAATATATAGATACGCTTGAGGTCTTTAAGTGCCCTTCGAGCGCGAGTGATATTCCTTCAAATGCAGATAGCGGAGATTACTTATATCAGTCAGGACTTACAGAGTCAGCTGATTCAGATGAGCCTATAGCTTGCGACAAGGCAGATAATCATAAAGGCAGTGGCGGGAACGTGCTTTATGTGGGTGGCCATACTAGATGGCAGTCTGCTTCCGGCGGCAAATGGTCTCCGCCATTTTAATGAATACAGGAATTTTTACAACGTGTAGCGTAATTTTGATAATGCTACACGTTTTTTTGTTCTACGGCGACGTAGCCAAGGGGGAAGGCGGGAGTCTGCAAAACTCCTATTCGCCGGTTCGATTCTGGACGTCGCCTCCATGAACCACTCGCTAAGAATACTATTTAAGTTGCACCTTCGCTCGTGTTCATGGCTTCGCCATTTAATTTTTTAGCGAGTGGTTCATGCCCTGTACCCGAGCGAAGACGTAACTCAGTTGGGATTCTTAGCGAGTGGTACGGGGCAGGTTACAAGTCAGATAGGCCGGGGTGGTGAAATTGGCAAACACGCAGGACTTAAAATCCTGTGGCCCAAAAGGTCTTGTGGGTTCGAGTCCCACCCCCGGCACCAGTATGAGGGCGGTTAGCGCAGCTGGTTAGCGCGTCACGTTGACATCGTGAAGGTCACTGGTTCGAGTCCAGTACCGCCCACCAGCATAAAGATATGAACAAAGATAAACTTTGTTATTTGTATAACATTAAAAAACTTTCCATGTGGGATATTGCAAAACAATCAAAAGTTACACATGCGAAGGTCTATTATTGGTTTAAGAAATATGGTATAAAAAGAAGATCTCAAAGCGATAGTTCTTATGTGAAACAAAATCCGAATGGAGATCCATTTAGAATAAAGAAAAAGCTTGATAATAAGGAAAGGGAGTTATTAATAAGTGGTTTGATGCTGTATTGTGCAGAGGGACATCGGACCAATCGACATTCGACTCAACTTGCAAATTTAGATTATAGAATCTTAAAAGTATTTATCAAATTTTTAAGAAAAATTTGTGGAATACGCAAAGATAAAATCGGTTTATATGTTCAAGTGTACAGGAAATTTAATAGAAATATAGCAAGGGATTATTGGTCAAAAATTTTAAGAATGCCGAAGACCCAGATATTTGTTTACCCTCACACTGATAAAAGAAGCAAAATAGATGGGCAGAAGTCGAAATTTGGCATTGCTAGGCTACAAGTTCATAATTATAAGCTGAAGAATTGGATAGATGAAGAATTAACTAATTATCTAAACAAGTTTTAAATATAAAATTATGACCAAAGACCTAGACGCGTTACGACATAGTTGTTCACATGTGATGGCAGATGCGGTGCAGAGGTTGTTTCCGGATGTTAAGCTCGGGATAGGCCCTGCCATAGAGGATGGTTTTTACTATGATTTTGATAAGAAAGAGCCGTTTGTGCCAGAGGACCTTGCCAAGATAGAAAAAGAGATGGCAAAGATTATTAAGGCCGATCAGGAATTTAAGCAAGAAGACATCTCAAAAAAAG
>JAHIRR010000063.1 GCA_018818505.1 Candidatus Omnitrophota bacterium
ATGTCTGAAAGATTCTCTTCAGTATCATCCTTAGGGTTTTTAATCTTAAAAAGGATCAACGAAAGTTCCAGATCCGCGTACCTTGCCCTTTCTATTGCCTCATCCAGCAAAAAATTAAATTCACTATCCCTTTTATAGATCGGTAATATAAATATGACTTTGGTTCCGGCATTCTTTTTAGACTCTATCCATATATCTCCTGCATGATAACCTATGATCCTCTTACAGATGGCAAGCCCTATGCCAACACCTTTATGATCGCGTGTCATGGTCGTGTCCAATGGACTGAATTGCTTGAAAAGCTTTGACATATCCTCTTTTGGAATCCCAACCCCTGTATCCTCCACTATAACCTTTATAACCTCTTTACCCTCTACGAGCTCTTTAGTGCTGGATATCTTTACCCTGCCTTTCTCTTTATTAAACTTCACTGCATTGGACAGGAGATTTCTTATTGCCTGGTCTATTCTTTTAGGGTCAAACCATGTTGCAGTGACCTTATTAGAAAGATTTAACTCAAAGATAAGGCCTCTTTTTTCAACAAAACCCTTATATGACTTATGTACATCCCTGATGACTTCATTGATATTCACCTTTCTCTTGTGCATCGTGATCCTGCCGGAGTCCAGCTTTGAAAAATCCAATACATCTATCACCACTGATGCCAAACGGTCTATATTGTTCTTTGCCATGTCTAAGAATCTCTTCTGGTCCTCAGTCACAGGGCCTGCGATTCCATCTAACACCAAAGAGATGCTCTCCTTAACAGAGGTGAGCGGCGTGCGCAGTTCATGCGAAATAATAGACACAAAATCAGACCTCACCTTTGACAGCTTCTCTATATCGTCATTGGCCTTCAAAAGCGCCTGTTTTAACTCTAATATCTGGACCTTTTGATCTTTCATAATCCCAGCATCTCCCATCTTATTACTTATCGTACTCCAATTATACACGTAAATATTGGAATGCCTACCAATATTTACGCTCTTGTAATTGCGAAGAGATTGAAGGCCGACGAAGCAATCCTATTTCAACAGTTCTTGTATCTTCTCCAGCAGTGCCTTTGGGTCAAATGGCTTGGTCACCGCGTCAGCTCCGACCCTCCTTACCCATTTTCCTGTCTGTCTCCTGTGCCCCCTCTGGCATACCTTTTTTTGCTGCGTCATAGACACTTCCCTCTCATCTTTTCTCTATCTCTCCCAGTGTCTTGATATAAGAATCCATAGTTACGGCCTTTGCGTATCTGGTCAGCGCAATCTCATCTTCGCATAAAGAAATAATACTCCCATCCTTGATTTTAAGTTTAGAAAATACCTTGGGAAATCTTTCTAAAGGCGCGGCCATGGCCTTATTAAGGGTCTTGGCAAGTTTTATCTCAAATGGGTACAACTGCAGATTGTCCTCTATGATTAAATCTATCTCCAGGTTATTGTGGGTGCGCAGATAAAATAATCTCGGCTGCAGCCCTCTATTAAAAAAATATTTAACAGTCTCCTGTATAACAAAATTCTCAAATAATGCTCCGGCTAAAGGCCCATTAAGCACATGGGTGCTTGATTTTAATCCTGTCAGATAGCAGGCCAAGCCAATGTCGAGAAAATATACCTTTGGACTCTTCGTAATCCTTTTTCCTAAATTCCTATAGTAAGGCGGCAGGATATAAATGATACGGCTTGCCTCTAATATAGAAATCCATTTTTTAACAGTATTAACACTTACCCCTAAATCGCTGGAGAAATCACTCAAATTTAAAACCTGTGAACAGCGTCCTGCCAAAAGACGCAAAAACTGCTGAAACTCCCTCAGGTTTCCAATATTATAGATTGTACGAATATCCCTCTCTAAATAAGTCTGGAGATAAGCGCCATACCAAGTAGTAGCATCTGCATCTGGATGAACTGTCATTTCCGGATAAGAACCGCGCAGACAACAATGCTCAAAATAACTTTTCGTGTCAGATAAGGTCTTTTTTAAAAAAGCTGCCTGTTTTTTTTCATACATGCTAAAAGATAATAAATCAAAAAGCGCAATCCTCCCTGCAAGCGTATCCCCTAAATTCTTTATAAGATGAAATTGCTGCGAACCGGTAATGATAAACCTTCCATACTTATTTCGCTTTTTATCTATAAGCATTTTAATATATGATAGGATTTGAGGCGCATATTGAATCTCGTCAAAAATTATTTTTTCACCAGCAGTCTCTATGAGTAACTCTGGATCAGAAATCGCTCTTTCCCTTGTAATCGGATCATCAAAAGAAATAAATGTATGGGTCTTTTCAAAGAGATTTCTTGCTAAGGTAGATTTTCCAGACTGTCTTGGGCCAGTAAGGGCTATTGCGGGAAAATGATCAATAGAGGATCTTAAGGTCTTTTCTATTTCTCGAGGGATATATCTAACATCTTTCATTGCCATAACC
>JAHIRR010000064.1 GCA_018818505.1 Candidatus Omnitrophota bacterium
CTCTCAAGTAAGACCTGTATTGCGCCCACAGCCATTTCGTCACTCGCGGCAAATATTGCTGTAGGAGGAGTTTTCATCTTTATAAGCTCCTTTGTAGCCCTGATCGCAGAGTCCCTTCCAAAGTCTCCGTATTTTACAAAATTTTTCCTTTTCTCTATCTTCTTTTTTTCAAGGCCCTTTAAGTATCCATCCAGCCTGTCAATAGCTACCTGCGATTTCAGCTCACCTGTGATAGTGGCGATCCTAGTATGTCCGAGCTTAGCAAGATATTCCACTGCCTTGATCGCCGCATTGAAATTATCAATAGAAACGCAGCTCACTGGCAGATCCCTGGTCAGGTAATTCATGATCACGCACGGTATATCGATCTTAAGCACATTATCTACCTGTTCTTCGTTTCCTATGATATCAGAAAATATCACTCCCTCGAGCGCAGAGGTATTTAAAAATGTCTCTCCGTTGGTGATGTGTAAAAGTAGGTCCAGTTTTAATCTCTCTACGCCTGCGCCAACACCCTGCAAGATCTGCAGCGCATAAAACGAATGAAACATATCAGAGTATCTCGGGATAACAAGGCCTATGGCATTATTGCTTTTTGATGCAAGACGCTGCGCGCTCACATTGGGCCTGAACTTGAGCTTTTTAACTACGGCCTGGACCTTGGTCTTATTCTCCTTCTTAACAGTGGGTAGGCCATTCATGACCCTGGAGACTGTCGCAATAGAAACACCCGCGGCCTTTGCTACATCCTTAATATTGATTATTTTATTCATCGTAGTCTCTCCTTATAATAAACCACAGAGTTCACAGAGAAAAATTAAAGTTTTTCCTCTGTGTACTCTAATCCTTTAAATCCAAACCCGTGTTTTTTTAGTTTAATAAAAGCTTCTTTTTTTAAACAAAATACGAGATCACAGAGGTTTGTTTTAAATTATATCTTTTACTCTGTGTTCTCTGTGGTTTGTTTAATTACCTTAGTTTCTCCCCGCTCTGACTCAGGATGCTGGCAGTCACGAATATCAAAAGATTCTTTCGCTCAACGCTATCCGAGTCTTTTCTGAATAATACGCCCAGCAAAGGCAGGTCCCCTAAGAAAGGTGTCTTTGTGCGCGTATTAGTCCTGGTCTCTTTTATCAAACCGCCAAGCACTATAGTCTCGCCATTTCTTACCATAACATTCGTGGTAAGATTTCTTGTGGTAAATTTGGGTAGGCTGACTTCTCCGCTGAATACAAATGCATCGCGAGTCGCCTCGCTCACCTCAGGCCTTAATGTCAATGTAATGGTCTCCTTGTTGCTTCCCACATTTGGCGTTACCTGAAGCAATATACCTACGTCCCTTGTCTCAAAACCTTGGGCTACATTCACAAACCTTGTTTCTTTTGTAGCCACGCCGCTCACCAGCTCTTCATCAAGAAAATCTCCATCACCATTTAGATCCTCTTTTATGAGCGTTGGCTCATATCTCGTAGGATACACAAACTCATTTACTATCTCTATGGTCGCAGTCTGATTGTTGAGCGTTGTGATCTTTGGCGCGGAAAGCGTCTTTAATTTCGTTGTCCTCTCAAGCGCGTGGAGCACTGCTGAAAATTGTGGCTTTGTCAGCATGCCCTGATAAGCAAGATTAAGGCCTTCACTGGCACCAGTAAATGCTGAAAAACTTGAGCCGCTTCCACTGGAGATCTGATTCACTGGCACACCTGCGTCTTTATAGATCGCAAAAGGGCTAGTCAGGCTAAGATTTACGCCTAACTCGCTCAGATCTGTAACATTTATCTCAACGAACCTCGTCTCTATCAGAATCTGTGTCGCATCAATATCTAAATTGTAAAGTATATCTTCTATGATCTTTAGATTTGAGGGTGAATTGGTCACGATAAGCGCGCCTGTGCGCTCATCCAAATTTATCTTGGAATCACTTGGCCAGACCACTGCATCCTCAAGCACATCCTTTATGGTGCTGACATTGGATATGCCTGATGCGCCTCCAAAACCTTCTCCTGTCGAGCTGGCTGTCTTGCCGCTAAACTCTGTGAACATTGCAAGCCCCTGATCCAAATAGTAAATCCTTGTCTCTAGCGTCTCTTCCTCAATGGCATCAAATGTATCCACCCAGACCGCGTTCTCCTCGATCCTGTAAAGGAGGCCCTGATTCCTAAAGATATATTTTAAAAGACTATCCAGCGTCATGTCCTTTACCTTGATAGTTACTTTTTTATCCTCAGGCTCGACACTCGGGCCAGCGATTATATTCACGCCTGTAGCCTCTGAGAGAAAATCCAGCACATAATCAAGGCTGACATCCCTGAAATCCACTGTTATAAGAGTCTTAAGCTTTTCTCTTATCTCTGGAACTTCTACAATAAGGTTCTTTTCTGCGTCATCGCTATCCTTTAAAGAGCGGACCTCATAGGCAAAAATAGATCCTGGCAAAACAAGTAGCCCAATAAATAAATATATGACTATTTTTTTTATCATTGCTCTCGCCTTATTGGTTCAGC
>JAHIRR010000065.1 GCA_018818505.1 Candidatus Omnitrophota bacterium
TCTGGATCGCCTGTCATGGGCCCCATTGTCATAAGGCCCATTACATTTATATTTTTTAATTGCGAGATATTTCTTATTAACTCCTCAACATCTTCTGGAAAAACGCCAAATTTTTGCTTTTCCCTGCCGCTATTTACTTCGATCAAAACAGGCATGATTTTATTTTCTTTAGAGCATGCTCTATCCAACTCCTCTGCAAGCTCCAAAGAGTCAATCGTCTCTATCATATCAAAGATCTTTACAGCCTTTTTAACCTTATTTTTCTGCAGATGTCCGATAAAATGCCACTTTGCTTTATTGCCTATGGCCTGAAACGCCTTCTCAGCCTCCTGCACATAATTCTCGCCTATAATACTGACACCGGCGTTGACTGCCTCAAGGATCTCTTCAGGCGTCCTTGTCTTGCACGCGGCCTCTAATTCCACGCCCTCTGGCAGCTCCTGCAATATCTTTTCTACGCTTTCCTTAATCATAAACTGAAACAACTTTCATTCCCTTGAAATGTAATTTTATAGCATCTATCTCTTTTTTGGATAAAGGCGTAATATCGCACAGCCTTAAGGGGGTATTTATCTGTACCTCGTCAGGGCCTATATCCTTTGCTAATCTTGCAAGCTCTTGAGCAAGGCCTTTATTCTCTTCTATAAACATAAGCTGCAATGCCAATTTACCTTTATATTTAAGCTTGAATTCTTTTATGCCTTTTAATATTTTATTTAATTCTGTATTCTTTATTGGCTGGTTTATCTTAAGAAATAGCTCCTGCGAAGGTGCATCAAGCTTCAACATCACAAAATCAGCAAGAGCCAAATCGTCCTGCACATCTTTTCTATCAATTAATGAGGCATTTGTAATAACGGCTATCTTTTCATCCCTTATCTTCCTTATTTCTCTAATAACTTCTCCTAAATTCTTGGCAAGCGTGGGTTCGCCTCTTCCTGAAAAGGTAATATAGTCTATTTTCAGGGGCGGCAAAGATTTTATCTCCTTTATGATCTCTGCTGCGGAAACAAAGATCTCTCTTTTATCACTAAGAGCAGCTATCTTCCCAACCTGGCAATACACGCAATCAAATGTGCAGATCTTATCGTCACTGAAAATAAGGTCTATTCCCAGTGACCTACCTAATCTCCATGAACCTACAGGCCCATAAATATGTTTATATTTTTTATCTATCATCATTGCTGTCCAAATTAGTGTCATTGCGAGCCCCGAAGGGGCGAAGCAATCTATTTTTTGAGATTGCTTCGGTCGCTTCGCTCCCTCGCAATGACACTTTGCAGAATCGAATGTCAAAATATCTTTTCCGTCGAGACTCAATCGCTAATTTGGACACAAGTGATCTACCATATTGATCTATCAGTTTAGATACCGCGCAATGGAGGGGGCTATCTTTCTATCCTTACCTCGTCGCCCTTCTTGAATTCTACGCCACGCCAATCAGACAGAATAGACGCTGTTGCGCTTGTCCTTTTTGTCTTTGAGACCTCTGCATTGCCTATGAATTTATCGTCGCGATAGACCGATAAGATATCTCCTTTTTTAATACCATCAGTCGTACCCAGATCTGTACTAAAACTGTTATTCCTACGCGTTCTAGAAATCTTTCCTGTCTTATGAACAATAATTTTATCCAGATCTACGCTATTTTTTTCCTTTATAGCTGCAGCAAGACGTACTTCTACGTCATTTCTTAAGTCTCTTTCCTGCTGTAATTCTGCTGAGATAATTTCTATCTGTTGCTTTTTACTATCTAAGTCTATCTCTAATCTCCTTATGGCATTGTTCACATCAAATAATCTGCTTTGTAAAAGATACGTCTCTTCAAGTGTACTGATTAGTTTATCCTGTGTAAATATCCTTAACTTCCTTTCCTGCTCTTTAAATATATAAGAAGAGACGCTGGTAAAGAGCAAAAAGATAATAACGCCTGTCCATATTAATCTTGCGCTGGGCGTGAATCTTAGATTTTCTCTTTTCATATTCGCATCTCCCTTTTGAAATCTGGGTATTGTCAAAAATAAACCACAGAGAACACAGAGATTTTTTATAATAAAATCCTCTGTGCAACAAGAGATTATTTTGAGATTGCTGAAAAAGTCGTTAATCCTGTCATTGCGAGCGAACAAAGTGAGCGAAGCAATCTCATTTTTTTTATTAACCACGGAGGACACAGAGTATTTTCTAATTTTTATTTAAAAACAAA
>JAHIRR010000066.1 GCA_018818505.1 Candidatus Omnitrophota bacterium
ACGACATATCTGCAATAAAGATACGCGGTAAAGCTAAGGTTTTCACAAAATTCGGCGAGATAGATTCAGGCCAGACAAAAAAGTAATCAAGCAAGCCCAAGGGTAAGAAAAGTTTTACAGGAAATAGAAGAGATAAGGCGTTTCAATAATACCGGGCTGATTTTATGCCCGGTTTTTTTGTTTCCCCTTAAAGACGATTACAGTGATTATTAAAAGAGATTACAGTGTCATACTAGAAAAAACTGATTACGGTGATTCAAGAAGAGAGATTACAGTGATTAAAAATGATGATTTCAGCGAACTGACAGGTAAAATAATATCCGCGTGTTTCGAAGTGCACAAAAAATTAGGACCGGGCTTAAGTGAAAAGATATATGTGAATAGTCTTAAAATCGTACTTGATGATAAATTAATTAAGTATGAAGAAGAAAAAGAATTTAATGTAGCATTCAATGAAAAATTTGTAGGAAAATTCAGGGTGGACCTGGTAGCAAACAATAAAGTTATTGTTGAAATAAAAGCCGTTAATGGATATATGCCGAAGATATTTGAATCACAAGTAATTTCGTATTTAAAATCATCGGGTCTTAAAATAGGACTTTTGGTAAATTTTGGTAACAGAAGCTGCGAAGTCCGTCGTTTAGTCAATCCTTAATTTTTAACACTGATCAATCTTCAGTATTACACTGTAATCTCTTTAAAAAATCACCGTAATCTTTCTTTATTTACACCGTAATCATCTTTTAGTAATCACCGTAATCTATTTTATAAGATTATCCTATAAAGTCAAGTTTTAATTTTCAAAGAGCGTTCTTTGATAAATCTATGAGTTAGCAAAGACCTGAATAGGGTTGTTTTCCTGACTTAAGCATTGCCAGCATAATCTCTAAGAGTTTCTTTGCTACTACGATAAGGGCCTGTTTTGCTGTCTTGCCTTGTGATATTTTCCGCTGGTAAATCGTGCGCATTTCTTTATTGTGTATAAGACAGGCAACAGCAGACATATACAAAGCCCAGCGCAGTACCTTGGGCCCGCGATGCGAAATCCTGTTATCTTTTTTAGTTTCTCCTGACTGGTAGAGTTTTGGGAAGAACCCTACAAAGCCGGTGACTTTCTTTGCGCTGCAAAAGGAAGAGCCGTCTATTCCCAGATAGGACAGGACAGCAGCAACTGTTTTCTTTCCCACTCCGGGAATCGACAGGAGGTTTTCACCGGGGAAAGAATCATCAGAGCCGGGTGAAAGAATATTCTCAATGTTTTTGTCTATCTCCTGGATATTGGAGTCAAGACCTTGTATCTGCCCCAATAGCATTCTTAAGGAAACGCTCCTTGCTTCTCTTGCTCTGCCGGAATAGATGGAATTCTTAGCCCAGTCAATGAGGGTTTGAATTTCTTTGATATCAAAATTATTGCCCTGTATGGAACGCACGATTTTCTCAATTCTTGCCGGTTTTACAAGGGCAAGATCCTTTGCGGTGGGGAATTCCCTAAGGATTCGTAAAGACACAACGCCGAAAGGATTCTTTAAAACTGTTCTTTCATATTCAGGAAACACAACGCTTAACAGGCTAATCACCTTGCGTTTGTAATCCTGAAGTGTCTTCAGGAATTCATAACGAAGGTTCGTATATTCCCTTAATACCTGAATCTTTTCTTCCGGGACAACAGAGTTCATGTATTCGCCTGTGCGCAGTAAATTGGCAATTACAAGCGCATCAATATCATCGGTTTTTGCCTTTTTGGCCAAAGCCTCCCGGAATTTATTGACATAATAGGGATTAAGAAGGATTACCTTAAATCCCTTTTCCTGCAGGAACTGGTACAGATTTTCCCAAAACCAGCCTGTTGCTTCAAGCCCTACAAGAGCATCCTTAGCTTCAATCTTTGCTTCTTGCAGGCGTAAAAGCATGTTATTGAATTGTTCTTTTAAATTTTCAAGAGTAAAACTTACTACTTTTTTTCCTTCACTATCCAATACCAGATACCTTGAGGACTTCTTTGCTACGTCTATACCAAGATAAAACATTTTAAGCTCCTTTGCCCTCAAGTGTAGTCTAAGGGCTTTCTTTGAAAATCGGATACTCTTTTGGTAGGATCACTTCTTCCTTCTCTTCTACGCTACATATAGCCTGATGATGAATGGTGCCGCCATGAATTATCGGTGACCCATAATATCCTCAATAAATATTCTCAGGCGCAGAGAGCAGGAAACAATAATCTTAAGAGAATGGTAGCCGATGTAACATCGGCTCCATAAGGAGTGAATCAAATTGTCAATCCTGCCAGGAGTATCTTCTGAATTAAATTATACAGGATTTACAAAATAAATCAAATGATGTTCACGGAAACCCATGGTGAACATTATATCAGGTGTTTACGATGAAAATAGTTACCGTGCGGGAAATGTGCGACATGGAAGAGGCTGTTTCTGTGAACGGCATAAGCAAGGCTTTACTTATGGAGAATGCCGGGAAAGAAATATCAGCGCAATTATTGAAGAGATATCCCGGATCACTTGGAAAAAAAAGGATATGCATAATATGCGGCAAGGGCAATAATGGTGGGGATGGATTAGTAACGGCAAGGTATCTTTTAAAGTCCGGTGTAGCCGCAGATATTTTGATCTTTGTGAAAGAGAAAGAATTGTCGCC
>JAHIRR010000067.1 GCA_018818505.1 Candidatus Omnitrophota bacterium
AGGAAGCTTATTGCAGTAACAGATGGCACGCAAACGATTTCTTCTGATGACGAAGAATTTAAAAAGAAAGGCGCCCTTTTTCCTAAAGCGCTGAAAACGGCCGTTTTCGCAGGCATTTCTGATGTGGCAAGCAAAGCATCAAAACTGGCGTCCACCTCATTTGGTTTCTATGCGGCTAAGGCATTTAATTCGAGATATTCAATGTCAGGATCGTACAGAGATATATTTAGAGAGTCAAATAAGGAAGGTATTAAAAAATCATCCCGTCTTTATAGCCACTACTACAAATACGCAGCAGAAACTTTCAGTCAGCTTTCCATGCAGGCAAGACAAGAAATAGCAAAGAGAAATCCAAACTGGAGCGGGCCTGCCAATTTTTTAATTGGAGTTGTTGAAGGCGGTATAGGCGGTTTCTTTCTGCCCATAAGCGTCTTTGCCGATCCTATCGGAACAGGCACAGGTTTTGTAGACATGGTGACACAGATGCCGTATCAGTTACGGCATGACTTTAGTCATTTCTTAGGGTCATTGGTCGGTTTTGCAATAGGCATGCGGCTGTGGATGCCTGTTGGTCTATTCAGAGGCAAAGGCGAAGGAGTTGGCGTCGTAGAGAAACTAACGTCAAGGTCGTTCAAAGAGGTTAACGCAGTAAAATTTAGCTCGGTAGAGGCGGCTATGTTGCCGCGGTTCGCCAGTAGAGTTACGCCATACATGCAATGGGCAGGGAACAGGGCATTAGGCCTTGGGATGCGCCTTGGGATGCACACAGTGGGCTTTGTAGAGATGCTTGGCGTTAGCTGGGCCGCAGGACAGTTAGGCGCTCTGATAGGGGGCGAGCAGGGCAGGGGATTAGGGGGGTTGTTTGGATTCTTCGGGATGGCACCTATGTTCAATGGATGGGGCAGGATGAGGGAATATTTAAGGTCGCCGGAGCGCTTATTGGCTCGTCTCAAGGACAACGCTATCCTAAGAGATAATGACGGAATTATATGGCAAAGCCGTGGAAACAGGTTTTACAGGTTAGAAGAAGGGACAGGCCGCGCTAAAAACTACATAATAATTAAAAGAGGAGGAGACTTTACCAAGACAGGCCTTGACCTCGCAAGCCATTCTGAAAACATCACCATGAATGTGGAGAGCATATTGGCCGCCAAGGACGGAGATGTCATACTTCATAGCAGAGACGGGACATTATTCCAGAAGAACGGAAACGAGTTTTGCGCATTAGACGAGAGCGGAAGGCCTGCAGTAAGTAAAAACTACATAATAATTAAAAGAGGAGGAGACTTTACCAAGACAGGCCTTGACCTCGCAAGCCATTCTGAAAATATCACCGCCAAGATAGACGCGGCCCGGGGTCAAATGGCGGAAATGGTAGAAGGCAGGTATCGCCGCGATGCCTTAGGCGAAATATGGTCTGTAAATGGAGATAGATTAGTGAGATTAACCCAGAAGGGCAAACCAAGCACAAGGCCGCTAGACAGCATAGATATTTACGACAGCACAGGCAAGTTTAATTTCAGGGCTGTTTTGAAAGTGGCGCGCTCAATAGATATAACCGGAGCAATAAAAACAGGCGAAACGTTTTTTGAGGCCTTGGGCAAGTGGGCAAGGGATGCAGGCAATACTTTCTGGAAGGTAAAAGCCGGCCGGCTTACAGAGATGAATAACGAAGGAAAGCCCGCAGGCCGTTCTATTGTAATTAAAAATCCGGACAGCTCGTTTAATATCCACGGTATTATGGAGATGATGGAGCTGGGCATAAAAAAGGCAGGCGCAGAAGATGTATATTTCACAAGGGTAATAAAGAACGGGAACAGGTTAGAACTTCGTGTTATAGACGCAGAGGGGAATGCCAGCACGAAGAAATCTACGAAGATATTTTTGGATCTTACCGGCCAGCAGGAGAACCCAAGGGGCCCTGCTATGGAGGTGTCAAGTGGTGTTGGCAGGGGCAAGGAAGTCGAGGTGTACAAGGTTACAATAGACCCAGAGAATCCTATTGAAGGCAGGAAATTAAGGGCTATATTGGAGGGGGTTGCTTCAGACTTGAACGCCAATGGCCTGGAAAACGCAAGGCGGATAATAGGGGAATACGCGAAAGGCTCTAAAAACCTGAACACCTTGGATAATATAATAATAAAGATCAATGAAAAGGGAAATGCGCAGCCCGAAAATATACTCTTCACGAAAAGCTATAAGCTGGAAACAAAGAATAGCCGGCTTAATGAGTTGAGGGGAAAAGTTAATGGGAGGGGAGATCTATCGCCTCAGGATAAGGCCTTTCTTACGCTCGCAATAGAGCTGCACCGCTCGTCTTTAAGGGAGACTAATTACCGCTATCAGCCAGCCCAGACAGCCCTTTCTATGGCAAACTTTAACGCGTTATTAAAGGGTAAAGGCGTCAAGGAGGCCTTTGGCCTTTCCTGCGCAGGCGGTAAGACAATCGCCCAGGCAGCAGCAATGGCCGCATATAGCTATCTCTATCCGGAGGCTATAATAGTATTTACTACTACAGCAAAGAATATAGATGCCATGATGGAAAACTTCAGCATAGCCAACCTGAAAAAGAGAGGGATGGCGCGCCATACAGAGAACGGCAATACTCAGCTTGAGACGGGCGTTAATATAGTGAATTATAAAACACTGCAGGAACTCGGCATGAACAAGAGGAAGCCGCTCACGGGGGTAAGTCTTATATGCGACGAACCACAGGCAGGCTTAGCTGAAGCTGACTTGGTAATAAGTTCGGGCGCGAACTATAGAGAATCTCCTGAGTACATCAGAGGGATAGTGGATGAGAATTTAGGACTTTATAGGAAAGCCTATGTTACCGTGGATGCGTTCTTGAGAAAAGCACAAGGGCTTAAGCTGACAGACAAAGCTACAAGAGACGGAAGATCAACAGAATACGAACTGTCCTATAACAATATCTTAGAGACGCTGAAGGCTGAGCCTGGATGGAAAGATATTACCGAGAGGTTAGGGGATACTGAATGTAACGAAATCATAGATGCTGCTGCAACTGCATGGAGGATAAGAGCGGGCGACAGGTATTATCTGACGACAAGGGACGGCCGATTCATAGTTCCGACAGAAAGGCCAGGCATATATTATGTATATAACGAAAAGATGGATATGCTGGGCGAGCGCCGGTATAAAACCGAGGATATTGTGGGATACTGTATTGCCGGCGACAATGGCGAGCCATTAGCCGGGACCACCTTTGGCGCAGGGTTTTTAGACGGAAGGCCGAGCAAGTTAGGGGTTATGGTAGGCATAAAGCACGGCCTTGAGCATGCCGCGATAGGGGATATATATTTACAGAGGACAATAGAAAGCACCAATGTCATAAAGGCCTTGAAGCAGGCCGCTGAGGGAGGGGTAGTTATTTTAAATACAGGGACGCTGGAAGGGTGCGAGCCCGGCCTCAGGGAACTCGGTTTCGAAATAAGGTATTTTGATAGAGAGAGAAGCAGGAACGACGTAGAGAAAAAAGAAGGCCAGGATTATGGCCTAACCATTGATGTGGCGGAAGATCAGCTTAGCCAGCATGGTAAAATAAAAACAATAGTAGGAGCCGAGCTAAAAAGAGCAGAAAATACAGGGCAGCCTGTTATTATAACTATATCTGGCAGGCCCCTTGAGGCCAGAGAAATTTATGAAACGTTAAAGAAGATATATGATGGAAAAATAGAAGTCATATTGGAATTTTCCGATAGAGGATACAGGAGATTAGAAAAGAGCATTAATAAGGCCGCTAAAAAAGGTGCTTTAGAAAGCCAGATTATTGTGGGTAATTTTGCGGAAGGCGTTGGTTTCCTGAAAGAGCCGGCGCCCGGAAAAGAAGGCCCTACATTCAGGGCCGCCATTATAAAGACCGACCTATGTGCCAGAGATAAACTTCTCCAGACAATACAGCGCGCTTCAGTAGCAAGGGATATGACAGAAGAGGTAGGCGGCAAGTTAAAAGGCAAACAGAGGGTACTCGCGGACGCCTACTGGGTGGTAGATGAAACCAGCCCTGAATTATCAATTGCGTACAGGCAAAAGTTAGAGCGCGCCAGGACGCCGGAAGAAAAGATCAGGACCGTTAAGGAAATATCAGATGAGATGCTTTCTCAGGTAAAGGCGCGCAATGTGGCGCGTGCCCTTGAGGATGCAGCCGGCAGGACAAGGTTGGACAGAAGTGTCCATAATGCCTATATGTCGGATTATATCGCCATGAACAAGGTCTCCGATGTCTTGCTGGCCACAAAGCTTAGCCAGCACAAAATGCTCGATAAAAAAGAGGAATTTGAAGAGAGGTTAAAAAAGTTCGGATTTATAGACGGAGAAGGATTCCTGAGATACAAGGGATACGCATTCGTGGAGCAAGTAGCCGGCTATTCTAAATTAGACTGGACAGACAGGATGAGGATTAATAAATTCTTTGGGTTAAGGTTAGGCAGAGGGATGAAAAGGGAATGCACTTTAGAGGAGGCCTTTAAGGCAGTAGAGGGGGTTTATTTCGATGAGGATATAGAGGGGTTGAAACTCTCGGATTCCATGAAGCTTCGCTTCAGCGATATACCGTTTATTCTTGGTTTAGCGGCCTCTATAGGGCTTAAGCTTACCTTAGAGGATATCCAGAAACTGCAGGAGCAGGATGAGCCATTGGCAGTTTATGATTATTTCAGCGAAAAGGCAAAGGATAATGCCGCTGTTGATAGAAGAAGGTCAAAGGCGCTCGTGAACGGTGTTAAGGCAAAGAAGAAG
>JAHIRR010000068.1 GCA_018818505.1 Candidatus Omnitrophota bacterium
CACTGCCCCGGAAATCGTAATGGGTATGCGAGGGGAGAAGACAAGCCCGAGAGCGCTTGCTCTTTCTGGCGCTGCGCCGGTTAAAGTTTCAACAGAGAACGGCAACATTGAAGTCAGTGATTATTTAACATCCTCTTCTACTCCAGGAGTGGCGATGAAAGCGACTGAAGCTGGGAGAGTAGTTGGAGTTGCATTGGAACCGTATGATGGTTCTCAAGAAAACAATAAAATCTTAGTTTTAATCAATCTTCACTGGCAAGGCAATGATTTGAGTGTTGCAGAAGATGGAGCTGGTCAGATTGTGGCTATAGATATTCCGCTTGTCCAGCAGTTAGTTTCCCTTGGCTTGGTGGTGGATGATTATGGTTCTTTAGCAGTAGGCACCTTGAGCGCAGGTAAAGTTGCTCTTGAAAGGTTGGAAATGAAAGATGCGAGAAGCGGGGATACTTACTGCATCTGGCTTGAATATGGCGAATGGAAGAAAGTAAGGGGCCAGTGCGACACAATAGAGATTATGAGCGATAATCCTCCGGAGGTGCCTGTTCCTGCTCCAGAGCCAGAACCTGCGTGCGATTCAGAACATTTAGATTTATGCGCCAGCGAACAAGATTGCGCGGGAGCTGATGGTTATTGGTATAATGAAAGCTGTAATACAGAACCAGAGCCCGAACCTGAACCTGAACCAGAGCCCATATTAGAGCCCGAGCCAGAACCAGTTCCCTTGCCCGACATCCCAGCCATTGACACAACCACCAGCCCTCAAGGAGGAGTCCGATAATCACTAATCAATAATTATTAATTAATGATTACTGATTATTGATTATTAATCATTAATTATTTATTAGCTAACAATGGATATAAGAACGGAGAAAATACTTAAATCTCTGAAATCCAAAAAAGTTGGAGTTTTTTGCGACGATGCTAATCTTTATCACGCTTATCAAAAATATGGATGGAGGGTTGATTTTGGAAAGTTTAGAAAACTATTAGAAAGTTATTGCGATTTACAATTTATTAACTACTATCTGGTAATCCCAGCTAAAAACGATATTGTTTATCGCGGCACCCAAAAGTTTTTAGAAAAAATAAAATCATTCGCAACCATTAAAGAGAAGAAGCTAAAATATACGCCAGTGGGCGGGAGGATAATGAAAAAAGGCAATATGGATGTAGAGATTGTCTTGGATGTTGTAAGAACAATTGACGATTTAGATATTATAATTATTGCAAGCGGAGATAGTGATTTTTATGAATTGAAAAATTACGTAGTAAAAGATAAAAAGAAAAATATAATTTTCGTTGGTTATGAAGAAAACATGGCTTGGGAACTTAGGCAATGTTGGCATATATATTTAAACAGAATTAGAGATGAGGTGGCTTTTGAATAAAAAAAGCCCCAAGTTTTACCTTGGGGTAGCGTTACTACTTTAATAATAGCAAAGCAAAGAGCATTGTCAAGGGCATGTACTGGTCCATATGATATGATACACTCTAAGGTCTTGAAATAGTATGAAAGGAAAGTATTCTGGACGCCATATGACAATATATGGCGCAATTCTACCAGGAGCAATATCTATTGCTCGTTCATCTGCCCTGACAGATAAATTAACTGAACGAGCAAAGTTTAAAATTAAGGTATTGGATTGGCATAGAATACACGGCAGCAATGTATCTCTGACAGCCAGACATTTTGGCATTTGACGAGCTAGCGCGCACAGATGGATAAAACAACTAAAACATTACGGACCCATTGGATTAAATGAAAAATCAAGACGTCCTAAGAAATTAAGAGTTCCTGCTACTTTGGGGAACACAGCGGCTAGGATAGTTCAATTGAGGAAGCAATATCCTGCTTGGTCTAAATACAAGATTAAAGCTCTTTTAGAAAGAGAAGATATCCGGGTATCTGCCAGCGCTGTGGGAAGAGTATTGAAAAGAAGGGGTTTGGTTAATAAGAAGATGTCAAGGAAACGTCGCAGGGCTGCTCTACGTCCCAAGACAAGGTTTCCTAAGGGATTAAGCATATCTCAGGCTGGAGATATGGTTCAAATAGACACAAAACATATTACAGTGTTAGGAGGAAGAAAGTATTATCAATTTACAGCTATTGATGTGCTGACTAAATACCGTATTCTAAGAGTATATCCTTCTCAATCTTCTAGA
>JAHIRR010000069.1 GCA_018818505.1 Candidatus Omnitrophota bacterium
CACTGTAACTGCAATTATCCAGGCTGGCGCGAGGCCTGTATTTGTTGATGTCTGTCCTAAAAGTGGTTTACTTTTACCTGGGGCAGTTGAGTCCGCGATTACTAAAAAGACAAAGGCATTGTTACCAGTGCATCTTTATGGAAGAATGGTAGATATGCGTGGTTTCGCGAAATTGGCAAAAAAATATAATCTGATTTTGATAGAGGACGCGGCGCATTGTATAGAAGGACAGAGAGATGGAGTGAGGCCCGGTCAACTTAGTAATGCAGCATGTTTTTCTTTTTATGCGACAAAAAGCATGACCTCGGGCGAAGGAGGGGCATTGGCCTGTAAATCATCTGAGGACGCAGACTGGTACCGCTCTGCTCGTCATCATGGGATTTCTAAGAATGCGTCAGTCAGATATGCGAAAAAGTATGAACACTGGGACATGGACTTTATGGGCTGGAAATACAATATGAATGACATGCAGGCAGCGCTCCTTCTTAATCAGATCGACAGGTTAGATGCGTATAGGCAAAGAAGGCAATCTCTTGAGATGCTTTATCGTGATCTTCTGGGTGATATAGATGGGTTGGATTTCATGAAGGCGCCAAAGCGGAGAGAGGTCAACGGGCATCATATTTTTACTGTATGTCTGCCAAAAGATATCTCAAGGGACACTGTCATTAAAAAAATGCAAGAAAAAGGAATAGGATGCGCGGTTAATTATCGCGCAGTGCATACCCTGCATTATTTTAAGAAAGAATTTAAATATAATCCAGAAGATTTCCCTATAGCGAATGAGATCGGAAGCAGGACCATCTCTTTGCCGTTGTATCCAAAGCTTGCCAAAGAAGATGTTCGGAGAGTATGTAAAACTCTTAAAAGAGCAGTTTTTTCTTTATGAAAATACTTTTTAAAAAAATATTACAGCGACTTCCTGAACCTAAATTCACAAGATTTAGAAATCTAAAATTATTTGACTGGATGAATCAACATGCTCAAGGTAAAAAAGTTCTTAATCTTGGGTCAGGAGTAGGAAATTTTGACCACTATCTTTCTGAAAATATACGTCCAGTTAATCTTGATATTGATCCCTGCAAGCCTAAATTAGATATCATAGCAGATGCGCATTTTTTACCGTTTAAAAACGAATCCTTTGACATTGTTTACAGCATAGCAGTATTAGAGCATGTAAAAAAGCCATGGATTGTAGCAGATGAGATTACCAGGGTTCTTCGGTCGGGTGGCTATCTGGTTTTAGAAGTGCCATTTCTTAATGTAATCCACGATGAGCATGACTATTTTAGATTTACAGATAAAGGTATTAAGTCTTTATTTGATGAGGAAAAATTTGAGGTTATTTTTGAACAGGTCGGCTCAGGAGGCGGTTCCTTTCTTTCTGTTTTTTTGTATGTTTATTTAAAGCAATTTATACCTACGCGTAAACTCAAAATTATATGGGAACTCTGCATGCGTTATATTTTTTGTTTATTTAAATATGCTGATATATTAATCGATAAATCTGAAACTATGAGAATTACAGCAAATTCTTTTTCTTATATTGGAAAAAAACGATGAGTTATTTAATATTCTGTTCGTTTGAGGTCGGTGGCTTGCCTTTTAAAATGGCAGAAACCTTGAATCGACATGGCGTAAGGACGTATTATATATCTTTTGCTAAAAATGCGCGCGGCCATGATTCAACAGATTTTCATTATGGCAAGAAGCGCGAGGATTGGGATATATCTTCGTTATTTGATAGAGATTTTCGCGATTCTCGAAAAGATATAGAGGTTCTTAGGCACATAAGGCCCTCTTTTGACATAACCCATTGTCTTGCAACAGGTCATAAGGCTTATCTGCTTAGACAGGCTGGGATGGATTATGGGTACTGGTGTTATGGTTCAGATATCGACTACTATTATAAATATTTTCTCTTCTCAGGGACTTTGCCTATTTGGAAAAAGATGATGCTATGGCCTTATCTTACGCTGACATTTTGCAGGGAGCAGAGAAAATCAATAATCGGTTCGTCTTCTTTGATGATCTCGCCGCACCAGTCAGAGAACTATAAAAGGTTGTGTCCTGGTAAGCGGCTTTTCTTTCTTTCGCATTTGATCGATGTCATGGATTATGAGGAGCTTCGCGAGAAGAAAAAAGAAAGTAAAAAGAGGATCTGTGAAGGAATAGATGCTGAACGTTTCTTTTTTTCCTCCACAAGGCACTTTTGGCACGGCAAGAATCGTAACATAACAGATTGTAAGGGAAATGACGTTATTCTATACTCCTATGCGCGCTATCTGGAGATATCCGGTGATAAGGATTCAAAGCTTATCCTTGTAAAAAAAGGGCCGGATGTTGTATCATCGAATAGATTGATACGTGAACTTGGGATAAATAATTATGTCGTATGGGTAGATGAGATGCGTCGAGACGAGCTCTCGATATATTATCAAGGTGCCTCTATGTGCTTTGGTCAGTTTGGGACACCTTCATTGACCTATACTGTTTTGGAACCTTTATCCAATGGATGTTCCTCTGTCTCGTTTGTCGTGGCCGATAACAAGGATGTTCCTTTTTATGACCCTATGCCCCCCGTCCTTAATAGCAAGGACCCCAAAGAGATCGCTGATTTTATGTGCAAGCTGACAACAGATACAGAGTACGCAGATAAGCTTTCTTACGACTCGTGGCTTTGGGCTAAAGGAAATTGTTCGGAGGAGATTTTTGTCAAGACGTTTCAAAAGGAGATGTCTTGAGAGTCGGAATGGATTTAAGTTATCCACC
>JAHIRR010000070.1 GCA_018818505.1 Candidatus Omnitrophota bacterium
AAGAGCCGTTTTCAACAAGCCCAGATCCGTATTTTTTATACCCATCCATGTCTCATCAGCAGGCGCTCCAAAGGCTTGAGATCGCGATCAGGCTTAAAAGGGGCCTTAGTGTGATTTTAGGGGACGTGGGTATCGGAAAGACCACGCTTGCCCGCGCGCTTGTCCAAAATTTAAATAAGGATCATAGTATAATTACCCACATGATCTTTGACCCTACCTATGATTCAGAATTTCAATTCGTTGCTTATCTGGCAAAACTTTTCGGCATAAAGCCAACTTTTCGTTCAGCCCTTGATTACAAAGAGGCCATAGAGAGGTTTTTGTTTAAGAAGTGTGCAGAGGAAGAAAATATAGTAGTGCTTATTATTGATGAAGCGCAGAAGTTAAACGCATCTAGCTTAGAGATATTGCGTACACTGCTAAATTATGAGACGAATGAATATAAATTGCTTCAGCTCGTGGTTATAGGACAGACAGAACTTTTGCCAAGATTAAAAAGGATAAGAAATTTTTCAGACAGGGTTTCTTTGAAATATATGATCAACCCGTTTGATATAAATGAGACCAAGGCCATGATACAGTTTAGACTGAAACAGGCAGGCTACAATTCTGGAAAAGGCCTCTTTAGTAATAATGCAATGGATATGATCTATCAGTATACACAGGGCTATCCGCGCCAGATCGCAAATATCTGCCATCTTGCATTGGAAGAATTTTTAATGCAAGAGAGATCCGTGGTAGATGTGGATTTAATAGACGGGATAATAGAACGCGACAGAAAGGTAGATCTGGATTAATGGCTGGCGTGACTTCAGAAGGAAAACTTCTTAATCTCATAAAAGATGCGCAGAAAAAACATAGGCTCAGGAAGGATTTAAAGGTGTTTACAAAAATAAACATTCTCTTAATTGCCCTTATATTGATTATACTTATTGTGTTTTTAGTGGATTTTCTCAACTCTAGCCAAGAGAAGCCTAAGTTCATAGTAGAGTTACCAGAAGAAGAGGAATTGATCCTACCTATTGCAGAGGACATCGAGGAAGAGATAGCGATTGAAGAAAAACCCCTTGTCTCAAAAGAGGAATTAGTAAAAGATCTAACCGTGCTGGGTATTATCACAGGAGATGATGACCAGATCATAATAGAAGACAAGACTGCGGGCAAGACTTTTTTTCTTTATAAAGGCGATAGTTTTGGAGATTTTAATGTTAACGAAATAAAAGATAATAGCGTGATACTAGATTATAAAGGCGAAAAGATAGAATTGAATATGTAAAAGGGGAGGTCTCCGATGATAAAAAGAGTTATTGCGTCTATAGTTATATTTTCGATATCTATCTTTTCTGCAGTGCCGATGGCCTTGCCACAGTATGAAGATCCAGAATTAATATCGCTGGATCTTAAAGGTATGGAGATACGGGATGTACTCAAGATCCTGTCGCAGAAAAGCGGGCTTAACATGGTCGCTGATAAAGATGTGAAAGGAACAGTATCGGTTTATGTAAAGGACGTGGATGTAATGGATGCCCTGGATATAGTAGTTTCCACAAATGATCTTGCTTATGAAGAGAAAGGCAGCCTTATCAGGGTCATGACTGATAGAAAATATGAAAAGATGCATGGAGCCAGCTTTAAAGACAGGACCATGACAGAAATAGTTAAGCTTAATTATGCCTTGGCCTCTAGTGTCGCAGTGACCTTGACAAAGATGAAAACAAAATTAGGCAAGGTCATTGCAGATGATGCCTCAAATACATTAGTTTTAATAGATAATTCCAAAAACATTGAAAGGATGAAACAGACGATTTCAGAGATAGATGTCCTGCTGGTTACTGAGATTTTTCCTCTTGATTATGCAAAGGCAGAGTCCATAAAAGATAAGCTGGAAAAGATGCTTTCCAAGGATATTGGGACTATACGATTTGATGAAAGGACGAATAAGGTAGTGGTTAGGGATACTCAGGAAAAGATCAATGAGATAAAAAAGGTGGTAGAGGCATTTGATGAGAAGACGCGGGAAGTGCTCATAGATGCAAAAATAATACAGGTGACGCTTTCAGATAAACATAGCTATGGAATAGATTGGAATAGCATTGCTACGCTGGGAGAAGTAACAATAGAGGCAACTACAAATCTTACTACCAGTTTGGCAGGTACTACTCCTAATGTATTGACTATAGCTAAGAAAGGCGGCACTCATTCGAATGTGTTAAGGCTTCTTGAGACATTTGGCAAGACTAATGTCCTATCGCGGCCAAGGATTACTGTTGCTGACAGGGAAGAGGCAAAGATCCTGGTAGGCGCCAAAGAGGTGTATGTGACGAGTGAAGTGACGACCACATCAGGAGGCACCTATCATACTACAGATAATGTTCAGTTTGTTGATGTTGGCGTGACATTAGGCGTGACACCTGAGATAAATAGAGATGGCTATGTTAGAATGAAGATAAAGCCAGAAGTGTCTAACACTGATGCCACAAAGACAGTCACATTGACAAACCCTGATGGATCAACCAGAACAGTCGTCCCTTACGTTACTACGTCAGAGGCAGAGACAACAGTATTGATCAAGGATGATACTACACTTATATTGGGTGGCCTGATGAAGGACACAGTTACAGAACACAATGACAAAGTGCCTATTCTCGGAGATATCCCTATTCTGGGGAAGCTGTTTTCCACAAAGGGAAAGAGCAAAGAAAAAACAGAACTCGTAATATTTATTACACCTCATATTATAGATCC
>JAHIRR010000071.1 GCA_018818505.1 Candidatus Omnitrophota bacterium
CAAAAAAGATACAAGAGATCGAGAGATCTTTTGAGCAGCAAGCGCCAGAAGAGGAATCAGAACAGCAAAAGAAAAAAGATGATGGCGAGTGGACAAGGATAGAGAACAAATCAGAAGAGAAGGCAGTAAAAAGCACTCCGAAACCAAAACCAAAGAGAAAGAAAAAGGTTGTAAGAAAAATTAAAAAGACATCTGCAGAAGAAGAGCCCAAGCCAAAGAAGAAAATAGTAAAAAAGCGAGGTGAGCGAGTCCCGAGCGAAGTCGAGGGAGAAAAGGTTAGAAATAAGAAAAAGACCCCTGGCGATGAATGGACAAGACTCGGAGGTACTCCAGGGGAAGGGACGAAAAGATCTGATATTGATGCGGAATTGCAGGAGTCATTGAGGCTGGCAGAAGAAAGGCTTCGAGAGGAAAAGCGAAAGGCGCCCGTTGCTAGCGCGAGTAAAAAGACCACTGATCTCTCAAACGCAAACGACGTTAAAAAGGCCAGGCCAGCTTCTAGTGCCAGCGGCTCTTACACAAAGGCCAAGAGTTACCTGAGTAAAGGAGAATACGCAAGGGCACTTGATGAGATAAGGCTGGCAAAAAAGGATAATCCTGGTGATCCAGCGCTTCTGGAGCTGGAACAGGAAGTAAAAAATAAGATGAAGGAGGAGAGGATAGGAGACCATTATAATGAAGGTGTAATGCGCTATCAGCAGGACGATTTCCAAGGCGCAAGAAAAGAGTTCGAGGCAATACTCAATATTTTGCCGGAATAGCATCACTAATTTTTATATATAAATCCTTCCATTTCATACAGCAATCCATGAAAAAGAAGAAACTATTTTTGATTGATGGAAATTCTTATTGTTACAGGGCTTTTTATGCCATAAAGGAACTCAGGAACTCAAAGGGCATGCCGACGAACGCGGTCTACGGATTTGTATTGATGCTCAGGAAGCTGCTCGCCAGCGAAAAACCAGATTATCTCGCTATAGCCTTTGATCTTAAGGGGCCGACATTCAGGCATAAGAAATTCAAAGAGTATAAGATAACGCGAAAACCCATGCCAGATGACCTTATTTCGCAGATGCCGCTTATAAAAGAGGTAGTGTCAGCATATAATATTCCGATATTCGAAAAACAGGGCTTTGAGGCGGATGATATCCTTGCTACGATCGCCAAAAAGGTCTCAAAAAAAGACACAACAGTCTATGTAGTAACTGGTGATAAAGATATGCTGCAGTTCGTAAGCGAGAATATAAAGATATGCTCTACGCATAAGGAAGGCCTTATTTATGATAGAAAAAAGGTAGAAGAGAGATTTTCTGGCCTGGGGCCTGAGAGCATCGTGGATCTTATGGCGCTCGCAGGGGACCAGACAGATAATATACCAGGCGTGCGCGGCATAGGCGAAAAGACAGCGATTGATTTAATAAAAGAGTTTGGTGACATAGATATGCTCTACAAGAATCTTGATAAGATAAAAAGTGATTCGAAAAGAAAAACTTTAAAGGACGGCGAAGAGAACGCCCGCATGTCAAAAGAGCTGGCTATCCTGGATAGCGCTGTACCTATAGATATAGACGAAGAATCCATGCTCTTAAGCGAACCTGACACAAAAAGACTTTTGGACATCTTTAAAGAACTGGAATTCAAGGCCTTTGCGAAAGAGCTTTCGTCTCAGGATTCCCATGTGCGGCGCGAAGCCAGCTACGAGACCATAACCGATAAGGCCAAATTTGATGAGCTTGTGAAAAAATTAAAGAAGCAGCGCTCGTTTGTCTTGGACTTTGAAACTACAGGCGAGGATCCTTTGCAGGCAAGGCCCCTTGGTGTTTCGTTCTGCTGGGAGCCGGGGAGGGCGTATTATGTGGCTTTAGCGAAGGAACAAGGGGTTGAGATGGCGCATGTGTTTAGCGCGCTGAAGCCGATCTTAGAGGATGAGGAGATAAAAAAGATCGGCCAGAACATCAAGTATGAAAAACTGATCCTGGAAATGCAGGGCATAGAGCTTAAGGGGATAGAATTTGACACAATGATCGCGTCATATTTATTAAATCCTTCGAAGCTTAATCATAATCTCGATGACATTGCATTCGAATACCTTGATCATAAGATGATATCCATGGCAGATCTTTTAGGCACTGGCAAAAAAAAGATAAGCATGGAGGATGTGCCTCTGGACAGGCTCTCTGAATATTCCTGTGAGGATAGCGATGTCACACTGAGGCTGAAACAAATCTTGGAAAAAGAGCTATTTAAAAAGGAGCTGGCCATCCTTTTTAAGGATATCGAAATACCTCTAATAGATGTGCTGTCGCAGATGGAAAAAAATGGCGTAAAGATAGACATTGCCTTATTAAAAAACGAATCAAAAGAGGTAGAGGAGATATTATGCACTACAGTAAAAAACATTTATAAAATGGCCGGGGGTGAGTTTAATATAAATTCACCAAAGCAGCTAAGCCAGATTCTGTTTGAGCGGCTGGAGCTGCCGGTGGTAAAAAAGACAAAGACAGGTTTTTCAACAGACGTTGGTGTGCTGGAGAGATTATCGAGCGTGCATCCATTGCCAAAAGAGCTTTTGCTGTATAGAGAGCTGTCAAAGTTAAAATCAACATATATAGACGCTCTGCCTGAACTGGTGAATAAAAAAACAGGAAGGCTTCACACCTCGTTTAATCAGACAGTCACAGCCACAGGCAGGCTTTCTTCCAGCAAGCCAAACCTGCAAAATATACCTATTAAGACAGAGCAGGGCAGAAGGATCAGAAAGGCCTTTATTGGAGAAAAAGATAGATATATAGTGGCAGCGGATTACTCGCAGATCGAACTGAGGATCTTGGCGCATTTATCAGGCGACGAGGAGCTTGTAGACGCATTTAAAAGAGACTCGGATGTGCATACGCATACCGCTTCCTTGATCTTTGGGGTGGATGAAAAGGACGTTACCCGCGAGATGCGTTCAAACGCCAAGACAGTAAACTTTGGTATTGTCTATGGTATCAGCGCATTTGGCCTTTCCATAGGCCTTTCTATTGATCCTGCAAGCGCGCAACAGTTCATAGACGCCTATTTCGAGAGATATCCGCGCGTAAAGACTTATATGGAAGAAAGAATCGAAGATGCCAGAGACGCCGGTTTCGTTACAACGCTTTTTAATAGGCGCCGATATATCCCTGAGATAAATACAGGCGGCGCCAGAGAGCAGCAGCAGGCTGAGAGGATAGCGATAAACGCGCCCGTACAGGGCTCAGCAGCTGATCTTATAAAGATCGCTATGATAGACATCCACAGGGAAATAAAAAAGCAAAAACTTTCCTCGATGATGACGCTTCAGGTGCATGACGAACTGGTGTTCGAGGTGCCGAAAAAAGAACTTGAGCTGATGAAGGATCTTATCCGCGAAAAGATGGAGCTCGCTGTAAAACTGAGCGTGCCTGTAAAGGTAACTGTAAAATACGGCAGGAACTGGCTGGAGATGGAAGAGCTTTAGCTCTTCCATCTCTGCGAAGCTGTGCATGGAAGTAGCACAGCGAAGAAGGATGGAGGAATGTTAATCGGTGTAACTGGAAACTATGGCAGCGGCAAGACGACAGTCGCAGGGATGTTTGCGGGGCGCGGCGCCTTTGTGATCGACGCGGACAAGGTCTGCCATTCTTTGATGGGGCGTTCCATGCCAGTGTACAAAAAGATCATCAAGCATTTTGGCGCGGGCATCCTTGATGCGAGAAAGAATATCGACAGGCGCGCCCTCGCAGAGATCGTGTTTAGCAATAGGTCAAAATTGGACCTATTGAATAGATCAGTGCATCCATCCGCGATAAAAGAAATAAATAAAATAATCCGAAGAAACAAAAAAAGAAAGATCATTATCGTGGACGCCGCGCTTTTAATAGAAAGTGATTTTTATAAAAACATGGATAAGATAATCGTTGTCAAGGCTGTCTCAAGAAAAAAGGATAGCTTACGGAGAATAAGGATGCAGGCGAGCTTTAAAAAAAAGCTTAGGCTTGCAGACTTTACCATAGATAATAGCGGATCGAAGAAAAAAACACTATCCCAGGTCAGAAGGATCTGGAAACAATTAAGTAAGGCCATGAGTTGCGAAAATTTTTAATTTTTGCAACTCATTTGGCCGAACTTACCCCGCCCTTTTGTTTCAGGCGTTTGGTTTTACAGTAAGCGCTACGCACTGTAAATACTGATGTATACAAAAAGTGAAACGCACTAAACAAAAGGGCGGGGTCAATTCGCACAGCAACTTACCTCGCACTTCGTGCTCCGTAAGTTGCGTGCTCATGGAGGAGCGTGACATGACTGTAAAAGAAAAGCTGGATATTGAAAAACTTAAAGCCTTGAAAGTATCAGAGCTGAACAAAGTAGCCGCTGATCTGAAGGTCAACGGTGTGAGCGGGCTGAGAAAACAGGAACTGATATTTAAGGTGCTTCAGGCGCAGACAGAAAAGGCAGGCCTCATATTTGGCGAGGGCGTGCTGGAGACACTTCCTGATGGATTTGGGTTTTTGCGCTCTGTCAATTATAGTTATCTTCCAGGGCCGGATGACATATATGTCTCACCTTCGCAGATTAAAAAATTTAGCATGCGTACAGGCGATACTGTGAGCGGACAGATAAGGCCGCCAAAGGAGGGCGAAAAATATTTTGCGCTCCTTAAGGTGGAGGCGATAAATTTTGAAGGGCCTGAGGCCTCAAAGGATAAGATATTATTCGATAATCTTACGCCTCTTTATCCGAACGAGAGATTTATATTGGAAACAAAAAAGGATGAGCTTTCCACGCGGGTAATGGATCTATTGACACCCATAGGAAAGGGCCAGAGAGGTATGATAGTCGCCCCGCCTTACAGTGGAAAAACCATTATTATGCAGAAGGTAGCGAACAGCATAGCGACAAACTGTCCTGACGCCTCTATCATAGTGCTTCTTATAGACGAGAGGCCTGAGGAGGTTACAGATATGCAGCGCTCAGTAAAGGGCGAGGTAGTAAGTTCGACATTTGACGAGCCTGCTGAGAGGCACGTGCAGGTGGCAGAGATGGCGCTTGCAAAGGCAAGGCGGCTTGTCGAACACAAGAGGGATGTTGTGATACTTCTCGATAGCATAACGCGCTTGGCAAGGGCGTATAACACAGTTGTGCCGCACTCCGGAAAGATACTTTCAGGAGGCGTGGATTCAAAGGCGCTTCATAAACCAAAAAGGTTCTTTGGTTCGGCCAGGAACATAGAGGAGGGCGGGAGCCTTACTATCATAGCCACTGCCTTAGTTGACACAGGCAGCAGGATGGACGAGGTCATATTCGAGGAATTTAAAGGAACAGGAAACATGGAGCTGCAGCTGGACAGAAGCCTATTCCAGAGAAGGGTCTACCCGGCGATCGACATTAAAAGATCAAACACAAGAAAAGAAGAGCTTTTGATGAGCGAGAAAGAGCTGCAGAGAGTGTGGGTATTAAGAAAGGTCCTGAATGAGCTAAACAGCGTTGAGGCAATGGAGCTTCTTCTCGGTAAGCTTCAAAGGACAAAGTCAAACGAGGAATTCTTAGAAAGCATGAACCAGTAAACAATACAGTAAAATGACACGAAATAACCAAGATACAAGAAACAATAACCAAACAATAACCAATAATCAAATGCCAATGACCAAACCCGCGTTACAGAGATGTTTGGTTATTGATTATTTCGTGCATAAAACTAAATGGAGGTTACAATGAAGGAAAAGATACACCCTAATTACAAGGAAGCAACGATTATATGCGCGTGCGGCGAGGTTATTCATACGCGCTCTACAAAGCAGAATATCCGCGTAGAGATATGTTCTAAGTGCCACCCATTCTTCACGGGCAAACAAAAATTCGTTGATTCTGCCGGCAGAGTCGAAAAGTTCTTGAAGAAATACAAGAAGAAATAATTAATTGTATGGAATTTCAATAAAACGCGAATATACGCAAATCCAACGCGAATATTCGCGAATATATGCGTTTGATTCGCGATAATTCGCGTTGCCGAACGCAGTGAGGCATAATTTATG
>JAHIRR010000008.1 GCA_018818505.1 Candidatus Omnitrophota bacterium
AGCCTAAACGCAGCCTCAACATTCCCCCTCTGCATATGAGCGTTCACCCTAAATCTATGCAACCCTGGTATCTCTAAAGAAAAATCCAGCTCCAGATCTTTCTCGGTGGTCGCCTTATGTTTATCAATAAAAACGCTATATACCAGACGTTTCCAATCTTCCCGGCTCAATACAGGAAAATCAGAGAGCGGTATGAGACGGCCATCTATCCTCACCACAGGAACTGACCCCACAGTAACATGAAGGTCTGATGCCTTTTTCTCGCTCGCTACCTTTAATAATGTCCTGAGGTCCATATTTTATCCTCCGAATAACTTATAAGAAAGTTTCGTAAGGTTGCGTTAAGTTTCGTTAGGTTGCGTAAGGTTGCTTTTGCAACTTCACGAAACATTACGAAACTTCACGAAACATTACGCAACCTCTCATTTTACGTATTTCCTTGGATCCGCAATCCTGCCCTCAATAGCCGACGCTGCGACTGTCGCAGGCGAGGCAAGATAGATAAATGCATCAGGATTGCCCATCCTGCCCTTAAAATTCCTATTCGCTGTCGAGATGACCTTTTCTCCTTTTGAAGGCACGCCATTATGTGTCCCCACGCACGGCCCGCATCCTGGCGCAACCACGCACGCGCCTGAAGCAACAAAATCTGAGATGATGCCTTTTTTCATCGCCTGCTTAAATATGGCGCTGGAGGCAGGGGCGATTATCATCTTTACATCTTTGTGTACGCGTCTGCCTTTAAGAACAGAGGCTGCTATTTTCAAATCCTCTAATCTTCCATTTGTGCACGTGCCCAAAAACGCCTGATCTATTTTTGTGCCTTTTACTTTATTGATAGGTACAACATTATCAACTGTATGCGGCTTCGCAATCTGCGGCGCAATCTTACTAACATCATACTCGATCACCTCCGCATACCTCGCATCCCTATCACTATTTAGGCTCAAAATCTTTTTAGCGAGAACCGAGAACCGAGAACCGAGAACCGACCTCATGTATTTATACGTGGTCTTGTCCGGCTCCATCAATCCCGCCTTCGCGCCCATCTCAATGGCCATATTAGAAATCGTAAATCTCGCGTCCATACTGAGCCTTTTTATATAATCGCCCGTAAACTCAACTGCCTTATATGTACAATGATCTGCTCCCAGATCTCCGATTATATATAAAATCACATCTTTGGAATAAACTCTCTTTTTTGTCTTGCCCTTTAAAACAACCTTCACTGTCTCTGGTATCTTAAACCAGTTCTTACCAGAGGCGATCGCTACAGCCAGATCAGTCGAGCCCATGCCTGTTGAAAACGCACCCAGCGCGCCATAGGTGCATGTGTGCGAATCAGCGCCTATAACAAGGTCCCCAGGCCCAACAAGCCCTGACTCTGGTATAACCTGATGACAAACACCGCGCCCTATATCAAACATCCCCACATCCTGCTCCTGCGAAAACGTACGCATCTTTTTATGGATCTCTGAGACCCCGATATTCGGACTGGGCGCACTATGATCGATAACCATGCAAAATTTTTTTCTGTCAAATACCTTTTCGGCGCCTAATTTTTTAAATGACTCTATGATGAGGCTGCTCGTGCCATCCTGTCCAAAACAGAAATCTACTTTACATAGAACGATGTCTCCAGGGCTTACGTCCTTATTGCAGTGCGATTTAAATATTTTTTCGGTTATTGTTTTCCCTGACATGCTAATTCTTTCTAAACCACTCTTCTATTCTATCCATTCCTTTTTCAATATTTCCCATGCTCGTTGCAAAACTTAGACGGACGTGTTTATCTGAACCAAATGCCTTGCCTGGGACCAGGGCGACCCTGGCCTCTTCCAAAAGCCTTTGACTGAGCTCCATGCTTGAAAGATCCCCTTTTTCTATTTTGCAAAATACATAAAACGCGCCTTCTGGTTTCACACAAGAAAAACCGTCTATAGCATTTATCCTCTTAACAATATAATCCCTGCGCTTCTCGAATTCCGCAACCATGGTATTTACTTCAGAATCATCTCCTTTAATGGCCTCGAGCGCTGCAATCTGGCTTATAGAGACAGGATTTGATGTGGAATGACTCTGTAGATTTTTTATACCAGACACCACGCCTTCATTAACAGATGCAATGTAACCGATCCTCCAGCCTGTCATTGAAAAACTCTTTGAAACGCCATTGACCACTATGGTGTTTTTGAATATCTCTTTGCCGAGACTGGCAACAGAGACGTGCTTCTTGCCATCAAATATGATCTTCTCATAAATCTCGTCGCTGATTATGGCGATATTGCTCTCTACAGCGATCTTACCTATCTCTTTTAATTCCCTCTCGCTGTAAACACACCCTGTGGGATTTGAAGGGCTATTTATTATTATAGCCTTTGTTTTTTTGCTGACGGCCTTTTTCAGGCCGCTGGCATGGATCTTAAAATTTGTTTTTTCTTCGGTATCTATAAAAATAGGGATCGCCTCAGCTAATTTTGCCATCTCAGGATAGCTCAGCCAATAAGGAGCAGGGATTATGATCTCATCACCCCTGTCACATATCACCTGGATAATATTGTAAATGGAATGCTTTGCTCCGCAGGAAACTACTATCTGGGAAGGATCATACGAAAGGCCGTTATCCCTTTGAAGTTTCTCGCATATTGCCTTTTTTAAAGGATCTATTCCTGAGGCAGGTGTGTACTTTGTGAAACCGTCGTGGATAGCCTTTACAGCAGCGTCTTTTATGTGACCAGGTGTGTCAAAATCAGGCTCGCCTGAACCAAAACCAATTACATCGATGCCCTGCGCCTTCATCTCCTTGGCCTTGGCTGTAATAGCAAGTGTCAGTGAAGCGCTGACATTTTTTACGCGGGCAGAAAGCTGCATCTCTCATCTCTTGTTCGAGGCCGAACCTCGAACATCCAACCTCGAACATCCAAGATGTTCGAGGTTCGGCCTCACTTTTCCTTTTTCTGGCCAAATATTCTTTTAAAAAATCC
>JAHIRR010000072.1 GCA_018818505.1 Candidatus Omnitrophota bacterium
TTCCCTGGGGTTTATTTTTGAGGCGTTCTAATATTGAAAGGGATATCTTTGCTTTATACTTACCGTACAACTCTAGCTCGTCTTCTTTTATTCCTATCTGGCTGGCAATTTCAATAACAGGTTTTAGTTTTGCGGCTTGTGCTATCTCAAGGTCGCTTGGAACTTTTTTCACATGTTCCTCCTTCTTCAAAGCCGAGGCTGGACCTCAATACCTGTAGCGCGACGCTAACTCAAAGGCGTCCTTTATAAGTCTTATGTTCGGCGAACAGCTACCAACATCCTCAACACACACTACGTCAAATCTACAGTCCTTATCTTCAAGGCCATTGCTTTTTATATAGGAAAGAGCTGTTTTCGCGATCTGATTCTGTTTTCTCTTGTTAATGGTATGCTCTGGAGATACCGATGTTGCACTATTTATAGACCGGACTTCGATAAAAGAAACTACATCCTTATCATTACCTATTATATCTATTTCACCCACTTTTGTCTTGTAATTTTTTCCAATTATTTTATAACCCTGCTTCTTCAAATATAAAAGCGCTAAATTTTCGCCCTTTTTTCCTATCGCCGCTCTCTCAAAAGTCATTTTTTATAGGCGCGAAACTTTTTCTATGGATCTGGCACGGGCCATGCGTCTTTATTGCCTCTATATGCGCCTTTGTGCCATAGCCCTTATGCCTTGAGAAACCATACTCAGGAAATCTCTTGTGATAAGAGCTCATTATCCTGTCCCGGGTGACTTTGGCAATAATTGACGCTGCTGCTATTGAAAGGCTCTTCGAGTCCCCTTTTATGATCAGCACTGTGCGATACGGCAGGCCCGGGTCCATATTGCCGTCAACAAGCACATAAATATTTCTTCTTATTTGCGCCTCTTTTTTATTGTTCTCTCTGCAGTATTTTTTGACGAGATCCTTAACAGCCTCTCTCATGGCTGAAAGAGTCGCGACGCGTATATTTTTCTTATCAATGAACTGATGGCCTTTTTTCCCTATACCAAATACAGCCTTTTTTGAGATCTCGCGGAAACTCTTTTCTCTCTGAGCTGGCGTTATCTTTTTGGAATCGTCGACCCTCTCCCTGTATACAGGCAAACTAAATCTTTTTAGAGGGGATTTTCTCAGGCTCACTGCGCCTGCCACTACTGGTCCTGCCAGAGGGCCGCGGCCTGCCTCATCCAATCCGATTATCAAAGACGCCCCATTAAGAAAGGCCTTTTTCTCCCAGAGGAGCATCTTCTTTTTGCTTAAACTCCCGATCTTCTTCGATCTTCGTGTGTTTTCCAACTTTTTTCCTTAAATAATACAGTTTGGCGCGCCTGACCTTGCCCTTTTTTACTACCTTTACAGAGTCGATCAGGGGCGAGTGCAATTGAAAGATCCTTTCAACGCCCTCACCATAGGATATGCGCCTTACTGTAAAGGTCTGCCTGACTCCTGAACCCTTCTTTGCTATGCAGGTCCCCTCGTAGGCCTGAAGTCGAGTCTTATCGCCTTCTTTTATCTTAATAGACACCTTCAGCATGTCCCCCACATTAAAGCTGGGCACATTTTTTTTCATAAAATCTTTCTCTATATTCTCGATCTTGTTCATAAAACCCCTTTCTTTTTCTTTAGCCGCATGTCAAAAAGATACCACAGAGAACACAGAGATTTTTTATAATTCCCTCTGCGCACTCTATTAAACTTTAGTCAGTCAATGTTTACTTAACAAAACTCTTCTTTTTTTAAAACTAAAGCTGTCTTTATATCTTTTCTAAAAATACTTGAGCACACAGAGATCTTTTTAAATTATAGTTTTTCTCTGTGTCCTCTGTGGTTTCTTTTTTTTAGCAGATCCGGCCTTTTCTTTTTCGTTGTCTTTAGAGACTCTTTCTTTCTCCATTCCTTTATTTTTTCATGATCACCTGATAAAAGCGCGTCAGGGACCTTCATGCCTTTATAGTCAGCAGGCCTTGTATATTGGGGATACTCCAGCGTGCCCTCTGAAAAGGACTCATTCTCAGAAGAGTCTTCATTTCCCAGCGCGCCAGGTAAAAGCCTTGTAACAGCGTCTATGACCACCATTGCTGGAAGCTCTCCTCCTGTCAGGACATAATCACCTATTGAGATCTCATCATCAACAAGGTGTTCCTGCACCCTCTCATCAATGCCTTCATAATGTCCGCAGAGCAAAATCATGTGCTCGTATCTGGACAGTTTCTTTGCCATCTTATGATCAAATGTCTTGCCCTTTGGATCCATCAGGACGACCATGGTCTTAAGTCTCCTGTCTTTGGTCTTTCGCCTGATATAATTGACCACTTCAAAGAAGGGCTCAACATTCATTACCATGCCAGGCCCGCCGCCAAAAGGCTTATCATCCACCTTCCGATGCTTATCTCTTGAAAATAATCTCAGATCTGTTATATCTATATCAACGACGCCTTTTTTCTGCGCCCGCTTTATAATAGACTCGCCCAGCACAGGATCAAACATCTTAGGAAATATGGTAACAACATCTATACGCATGACCTTATATCGTACAAAATCGTTAAAGTAGACAAAACAGACAGTGACTGTTTTGTCTACTTTAGAGGATGCCTTGCTTTTTGAGCAGGACACGCACGACCTCGGATGGCGTGGCGCCATTGCTTATCCAGTATTTGGCTTTTTCTTTATCGAGATTTATGACTGGCGGCTTCTTTGATGGATCGTAGTAACCTATCTCATCTATTGTCTTGCCGTCTCTTGAGCGTCTTTTGTCCGCCACAACGATCCTGCAATGCGGCTTTTTCTTTGTACCGAACCTCTTGAGCCTAATTCGTACTGCCATTATTCCTCCTTCTCTCGTTTTATTTTAGCTCCTAACTTTTCTAATTTATCTTCAATATTATGATAGCCCCTATCTATATGATAGATCCTGGATATCTCTGTTTTTCCTCTGGCAACCAAGCCTGCGAGTATCAATGCCGCGGACGCGCGAAGATCCGACGCCATTACTGGCGCGCCGCTGAGCCGCGTCGCGCCCTTCACAATAGCGCTTGGGCCTTCGAGAAACACCTGCGCGCCCATCCTCGCGAGCTCGCTCACATGCATGAACCTCTCAGGATATATCTTCTCAGTGATGACACTGATACCCTTTGTCGCTGTCATGAGCGCCATCATCTGCGCCTGCATATCAGTTGGAAAACCAGGATATGGCAAAGTCGCAACATCTACTGGCTTTAAAGAGCTTGACTTTTTGACGTGCAAGCCATCTTTGACCCTCGCGACTTTTACCCCAACGCCCTTTAATTTATCGACCAAGGCTCCCACGTGCTCTATCCTGGCATGTTTTATAAATATATCCCCTCCTGTAATAGCGCTCGCTATCATAAAGGTGCCTGCCTCGATCCTGTCGTAAATTACCGCGTGCTCTGCGCCATGAAGCGAGCGCACGCCCTCTATCTCTATGACAGGTGTTCCGCTTCCTTTTATCTTCGCGCCCATCTTAATAAGAAATTTCGCCAGATCATCTATCTCTGGCTCGCATGCGGCGCTTTCAATCACAGTCTTGCCTTTTGCAAGCGTAGAGGCTGTCATGAGATTTGCCGTTGCCAAAACACTTGAGCCGAAATTTCCACCAAGGTACACGCGGCTGCCTCGAAGCTCTTTTGCATTCGCTATTATATAACCGTGTTCTATTTTTATATCAGCTCCTATTGAACGCAGCCCCTTTACGTGTAAATCAATAGGCCTCGGACCTATGACACATCCGCCAGGCATGGACACTTCCGCGTGTTTGAGTTTAGCTAATACAGGGCCAAGCACGCAGATAGAGGCCCTCATTGTGCTCACCAGTTTATATGGCGCTGTGTAATTGGAATAGCCAGCTGGCTCCACAATAACAGTATCATCTTCCATCTCCACTTTTGCGCCTAGATAACGCATTATCTTGAGCATGGTATAGACGTCTCTTAATGGCGGCACATTTTTTATTATTGATTTCCCATCTGTTAAAAGCGTTGCCGCCAGAATAGGGAGCGCCGCGTTCTTAGCGCCGCTCAGCTCAACGCTTCCTTTTAGCTTTACCCCGCCTTCTACAATAAACTTATCCATACGATCCTCCCTGGTCAACTTCGGGCAAGGCTGGACCTCGGCTTTTTTAAAAGCCGAGGTCCAGCCTTGCCCGAAGTTGACCAGGTTAAACAAACCACTCTGTCTATTCCTGCAAAATCTTTCTTTACCCTATTTATCCTATATATACCCTTTGACTCAAATATATCTATTATCTGGCCTTTCTGACCAAAGCCTATCTCTAAGAATACAGAGCCTTTTTCTCTTAAATGCCCTGGCGCCTCATTTTCTATGCGCCTGTAAAAATCCAAGCCATCCTCTCCGCCATACAGGGCCCTCCTTGGCTCGCAGCGCACCTCTTCCTGCAGCCATTCAAAATCAGACTTTTTTACATACGGCGGGTTGCACACTATTATATCAAATTTTTCTCTTTTTTCCAATGGCAAAAAGTTAAAAAAATCACCCTTGTAAAATGTGATATTTTTCTCAACTCCATGACGCATGGCATTTTCCTTTGCCACTTCAAGGCTAGCCTGCGAAATGTCTGTCGCAACTATTTCTACATCAGGAAGCGATCGCGCTAAACTGACAGCAATATTCCCACACCCAGTACACAAATCGAGAATTCTTGGGTGAGTATCGAGTATCGAGTATCGAGTATCGACAAAATACAAAGTCTCATCCACAAGCATCCCCGTCTCCGGCCTCGGAATAAACACATCTTTATTCACGATAAAATCCAGGCCCATAAAATTGGCGCGGCCTTCTATATATTGAATTGGCTCTTTGAGCTGTGTATTCACTTGCCCTGCCCCAGCTTTAATTTTCTCTCTGCCTGTAAAAGCGCGTCTATGACATCGTCTATCTCGCCTTCCATTACCTTGTCCAGCTTGTGAATCGTAAATCCTATCCTGTGGTCAGTCACGCGCCTATCTGGAAAATTATACGTCCGTATCTTTTCACTGCGGTCTCCTGTGCCTACTTGGTTTTTTCTATCGCTTGCTGTCTTTGTTTGCTGTTCCCTCTGCATATTATCAAAGACCCTCGCCTTTAATACTTTCATTGCAGCTGCCTTATTTTTATGTTGAGATCGCTCGTTCTGGCACTGGACCACTGTACCTGTCGGAATATGCGTGATCCTTACAGCAGAATCCGTGACATTTACATGCTGGCCTCCTGCGCCGCCCGCGCGATATGTATCTATCTTCAAGTCCTGCGGATTTATCTGTAAATCCACATCCTCTGCCTCAGGAAGCACAGCCACAGTCACAGCAGATGTGTGTATCCTGCCGGACGACTCAGTCAAAGGAACACGCTGCACCCTGTGTACGCCCTTTTCATGTTTTAATCTTTTATATACATCCTTGCCTTTTACAGAAAATATTACCTCTTTAAAGCCTCCTGCTTCTGCAATATGACTATCCATTACCTCTATTTTCCATCCAACCTTTACAGCATATTTGGAGTACATCCTGAAAAGATCTCCCGCGAATAGCGACGCCTCTGCGCCTCCTGTGCCTGCCCTTATCTCCATAATTACATCCCTGGCAGCATCAACATCCTCAACAAGCATCATCTCTTCGAGTTCGGCCTGCAGCACCTTCTTTTTCTCTTCCAGCTCTGCCATTTCCTCTTTTGCCATCTCGATTAGTTCGGAGTTAGGAGTTGGGAGTTCGGAGTGCTCTTTTTCCATGAGCTTCTGTATATCCTCTATTTCAGCGATAGCCCTCTTGTACTCTTTGTATTTTTTTACAACGTTTTCTAATAAGGCCATCTCTTTGGCGAGTTTCTGGTATTTCCCTCTATCAGAAACCACATCACTCTCCATCATAAGGCCATGGATCTCTTCATAGCGTTTTAGCTGGGCATCAAATTTCTCAAACACAAGTTAGCTCCCTTCGTTCGCTAATACACAGATGATCGCAGATAGCAACTTTAAATACGAGGCTTTACAGATTACCACAGATAGTATTATCATTATCTGTGATCATCTGTGTATTAAAATTACATACAATTAATTATTTCTTCTTGTATTTCTTCAAGAA
>JAHIRR010000073.1 GCA_018818505.1 Candidatus Omnitrophota bacterium
CTGAGAAGGTATGTAAAAAAGGACAGGATACCTGTGGTTCTGGGAGGCATAGGCGCGGCAGTGTTGTCAACCTCCAGGGGCATTGTGACAAATGTACAGGCAAAGGAAATGCAAACAGGCGGCGAAGTCCTCTGCTACATTTGGTAAGAATCGCGGAACCTACGCAGAAGCTAAAGTAGACAAATCCGTCAGTGACTGTTTTGTCTACTTTAGGCGCGGAACTTCCGCTGAAGGAAAAATTATATGTCAAGGATAGGTAAGAGACCAATACAGATTCCGGATAAGGTCAAGATCAAGATAGATGCAGGCAATATCCTTGTAGAAGGGCCAAAAGGCAAACTGGATTGGGTTTTTCCGCAGGGCGTAGAGGTGCACATAGATAAGAATCAGCTTATTGTAAAAAGATTAGCAGATGACAAGATCTCTTATTCCATGCACGGCCTGACAAGAGCCTATATAAACAATATGGTAAAAGGCGTGAGCGAGGGATATGTGAAGAATCTTGAACTTCACGGTGTAGGCTATCGCGCTCAGGCGCAGAGCAAGGCCTTAAATCTTCAACTGGGCTTCTCGCACCCTGTTACATATCCAGTGCCAGAAGGTATCAGCATAAAGACACCAAAGCCAAACCAGATAGTCGTCGAGGGTATTGACAAGGCAAAGGTTGGAGAGGCAGCAGCTGAAATAAGAGATTTTTTAAAACCAGAGCCTTATAAAGGTAAAGGCATAAGATACGCGGGCGAATACGTGAGAAAGAAAGCAGGCAAGGCAGTCGCGTAATCACATCTGTGCATTAACGAACGAAGTGAGTTAAAAATGAGAAAAAAATTAAAAAATAAAGCAGAGTTTGGCAGGATAAAAAGGCACTACAGGATAAGAACGAAACTTTCTGGCACAAAAGATAAGCCGAGGATGTGCGTTCACAAGAGCCACAAGAATTTACTCGTGCAGTTTATAGATGACCTTGAAAGCAGGACACTTCTTTATGTTTCTACAAATGACAAGGAGTTCAAGAAGGATTGTAAATGGGGCGGTAATATAGATGCAGCTAAAAAGTTAGGCGCCTATATATCAAAAGAGGCAAAGAAAAAAGGCATAGCACAGGTTGTATTTGATAGAGGCGGCTATTTATACCATGGCCGCATAAAGGCCCTTGCTGATGCAGCAAGAGAAGGCGGATTAAAGTTCTAGACTCAAGGCTGGACCTCGGCTTTTGGCAAGCCAAAAGCCGAGGTCCAGCCTTGAAAGACTTGGAGGTTTGTTTTGGCAGATCAGAGGCACGCGAAAAATAGAGTAATAGAAAAAATAGACGCTGCGCAGGAAGAACAGTACATCGAAAAGGTCATTGCTGTTAACAGGGTGTCAAAGGTCGTAAAAGGCGGCAAGAGATTTTCGTTTACTGCCCTTGTGGCCGTAGGAAACGGTAAGGGCAAGGTTGGCTGCGGATACGGGAAGGCAAACGAAGTCGCGAACGCAATACGCAAGGCGCTTTCGAACGCAAAGAGAGAATTTTTCAACGTCCCGTTAAGAGGAAAAACTATCCCCCATGAGATAATAGGGCGTTTTGGCGCAGGAAAGGTGCTTTTAAAGCCTGCATCCGAAGGTACTGGTGTTATTGCCGGAGGTACTGTGCGGGCGATCTGTGATGCCGTAGGCATAAAAGATATACTTACAAAATCGCTGGGCACGCAGAATCCTATTAATGTCATAAAGGCTACCATAAACGGTTTCCAGCACCTAAGGCTCGAGCGCGACACCGGAGATTTTGACGAAAAAGAAACCACAGAGGGCACAGAGAAATAAATAATTTTGCTCTGTGTACTCCAAAAAATCTTTGAAACTTAACTATTGGTTTATTTGAGGGCTATGTACAAGAAAGCAGAAATAGGGAATAAAAACACTAACTTTATGAGAACGCAGAGGATTTTATTATAAAAAATCTCTGTGTTCTCTGTGGTATCTTTTAGAGGGGATATATGAAGATAGAGGATTTAAGGCCTGCAAGGGGCGCGAAAAAGAGAAGAAAGATAGTGGGTAGGGGCCCGGGCTCAGGCCATGGCAAGACTTCCACTAGAGGGCATAAAGGTCAGATGTCTCGCACGGGTAAAGGCACTACTCCTGGTTTTGAGGGAGGTCAAATGCCCTTGATAAGAAAGCTGCCCAAGAGAGGTTTTAACAAGAGGCCTAAAAAAGGATACTGCGTTATAAATTTAGACGCTCTTGCAGCGTTAAAAAAAGAGACCTCTATTACCCCTGAGTTGTTAAAAGAAAAAGAGATGATAAAGGGCTCGGTAAATTTTTTAAAGGTACTGGGGAACGGCAAGATAGCTATACCCATAGATATAAAGGCCCACGCATTTTCAAAAAGCGCGCTTACCAAGATCAAAGAAGTAGGCGGAAAATGTGAAATAATCGTTTAGCCCGTTAGCCCGTTTTGTCCGTTTGCCCGTTAACGGGCTCAACGGGCCAACGGGTTAACGGGCCAACGGGTTAACGGATATGATAAAGGCGTTAGCAAATTCACTTAAAATACCCGACCTAAGAAGAAAGCTGTTTATAACGTTTGGGCTCCTCAGTGTCTACAGGATAGGCGCTTACATACCTACGCCTGGCGTTAATGGCGCGGCGCTTGTGCAGTTCTTTGACAGTGTGACGCGTTCACAGGGCGGCACGCTCTTTGGCATCATGAATATGTTTTCAGGCGGCGCGCTCACGCGATTGACGATATTTGCGCTGGGCATCATGCCGTATATATCCGCTTCGATCATACTTCAGCTTTTGATCA
>JAHIRR010000074.1 GCA_018818505.1 Candidatus Omnitrophota bacterium
GAAGGACACAGTTACAGAACACAATGACAAAGTGCCTATTCTCGGAGATATCCCTATTCTGGGGAAGCTGTTTTCCACAAAGGGAAAGAGCAAAGAAAAAACAGAACTCGTAATATTTATTACACCTCATATTATAGATCCTGACAAATCAGCAAAAGAGGCTGAGTTTTATGCTAAAGAGTGGGAGAAGAAGGCAGAGGACGCAAAGATAGAGAAGCCAGAAGAGCCAAAGCTAAAATCAGAAAAGCCAGGTAGAAAAAAATCCGCCAAGGCCAAACAAAAACAAAAACCAGGACCTAAGAAGAAAACAGAATGGACGCCTGTCTTTGACAAAAAAGAGCCTGAAAAGAAAAAGGTGTTAAAAGAGGAAAAGGAAGAAGTGGTTAAGACACCCTATGAAGCATATTATCTTGCTATAAGAAAAGAGATAATGAGCGCGGCAGAGATGCAGGACATGGGAGGGCTTACAGGAGACGTTGAGCTGCAATTCACGCTTGACAGGGATGGCTTTTTGACAAAAGGCCCTATTGTCCTGAATAAGCCGGACCTGAAACTTGTCCGCGCTGCTGTAAACTGCGTAAAGCTTACTTCGCCATTTTTTCCTTTTCCAAAGGGCTTAAATAAGGAAGAGGCAGAATTTTATATAGTGGTAAGGTATGAATGAGATTATCCTTGACGCATAGGAAATAATATATAGAATATAAAGAAATATGTTTCGAAATAAATAATAAGGGTATTAAGCGTGTTAGGCGTATTAAGGGTATCAAGGGATTAAGGGTTTAAGGGGGTAAGGGAATAAGGGTAACCCCTTAATACCCCTATTCCCTTATACGCCTAATTCCCTTAATACGCCTAAAACGCTTAAGACGCCTAATTAAGTTATATTATACAAGGAGGAGATAAAATGGATTATTTATTGACTGAAGAACAGATAATGATTCGCGATCTGGCGAGACAGATAGCGAAAGAGAAGATCAAACCTGTTGCAGCAAAGTATGACGAAGAGGGTATATTTCCGTGGGATATTGTGAAGATACTGGCGGATAGCGATCTATGTGGTATATACATCGAAGAGAAATACGGCGGCACAGGAGGCGGATCCATGGAGCTTGTGCTTGCAACAGAGGAGTTGTCCAAGGCATGCGGTGGTATTTCGCTTGCACTGGCAGCTACTGCGCTCGGGACATACCCTATAATTTTGTTTGGCACAGACGCGCAGAAGGAAAAATATCTTCCTGATATAGCTAAGGGTAAAAAGCTCGCTGCATTTGCCCTTACAGAGGCAGGCGCTGGGAGTGACGCGGCAGCAGTCGCGACCACTGCGGAGAAAAAAGGCGACCATTATGTATTGAATGGCACAAAGCAATGGATTACAAATGGCGGCGAGGCTGATACCTATACTGTAGTCGCATCGATTGACAGGAAAAAGGGCGCGCGCGGAGCAGCAACATTTATTGTCGAGAAGGGCACGCCGGGTTTTGAATTTGGGAAAAAAGAGGATAAGATGGGCATACGCGCGTCTGCTACAAGGGAGCTTGTTTTTACAGATTGCAAGATCCCCAGGGAGAATTTGCTTGGCAAAGAGGGCGGGGGATTTATCGTTGCGATGAAGACATTTGATCAGTCCAGGCCAGGCGTGGCAGCGCAGGCGCTTGGTATCGCGCAGGGCGCATTGGATCTTACCGTTGAATATGTAAAAGGAAGAAAGCAATTTGGTAAATCAGTATCTTCTTTCCAGGGCGTGCAGTTTATGCTCGCTGACATAGCGACAGAGATAGAGGCAGCCAGGGCATTGATATATGCGACAGCAAGGATGCTGGATAGCGGGGCCAAGAAGATCTCTAAGGATTCCGCGATAGCAAAGCTCTTTGCCTCAGACATGGCCATGAAGGTCACGACTGACTGCGTGCAGCTATTTGGCGGCTACGGATACATGCGTGATTACCCGATAGAAAAGTACATGCGCGACGCAAAGATCACACAGATATACGAGGGCACAAACCAGATACAGCGCAGCGTTATCGCATTAAATCTACTAAAGGAGCGTACCTCCTAAAGTAGACAAAACAGTCACTGTCTGTTTTGTCTACTTTAGCGGGGATAGGTGGTTTAATATGAACATTATTGTTTGCATAAAACAGGTTCCAGATACGACAGATGTTAGGATAGATCCTGAGACGAATACGCTTATCAGGAGCGGAGTGATAAGCATTATAAATCCATTCGATATGTACGCGATTGAAGAAGGTATCCGTCTTAAAGAGAAGTTTGGCGGCAAGGTTACTATTCTGACAATGGGGCCGCCACAGGCAGAAGATGCATTGCGCGAGGCGATCTCACTTGGCGCAGATGAAGCGATCCTTGTTTCAGATCGCGCATTTGCAGGTAGCGACACATGGGCAACGAGTTACACCCTGTCAAAGGCAATACATAAGATAGGCGACTGCGATCTTATAATCTGCGGAAAGCAGGCAATCGACGGTGATACTGCTCAGGTCGGGCCTGGCATTTCAGCGCATCTCGATATACCTCAGATTGCATATGTTAAAAAGATAGAAGAAATAAATCTTCAGAGTGCAGAGAACAGAGTACAGAGAACAGAGACTGGCTACATGCGTGCTGAGCGTATGACGGAAGAAGGATATGAGATCATTGAATCGTCGCTGCCGTGCCTGATTACTGTTGTAAAGGAGATAAATGAACCAAGGCTCCCTTCTTTAAAAGGAAAGATGAAGGCCAAAAAAATTGAGATAAAAAAGTGGGGCGCAAAAGATCTCGATGTGGATCCTGATTTAATCGGGCTCAATGGCTCACCAACAAAGGTGGTAAGGATATTCACGCCGCCCCCCAGAGAAAAAGGCCAGATCTTAGAGGGAGATGCAAAAGAGGCAAGTGCCAAATTGGTCGAATTATTGAAAGGCGATATAATTTAAGCAGCTTATAGCAGCTGTAGGTCACACTTTAGTGTGACAGAGCAGTGTGCCAAAAGAGATAAAATGTCTATCAGGGTTATCAATGAAAAATGTACGGGTTGTAAGCTTTGCATAAAGGCGTGTCCTTTTGCAGCCATTGAAGTGAAGAACAAAAAGGCTGTGATAGACATGGATAAATGCACCCTGTGCGGCGCGTGCATAGAATCGTGCAAATTTGACGCGATCGTGCTTACCAAGATAAGCCCGTCGGATATAGATTTTCCAAAAAAGATAGAGCAGCATAAAAACGTATGGGTGTTTTGCGAACAGAAGAACAGCACTATCCAGAGCGTGGCGTATGAGCTTTTAGGAAAAGGCAGAGAGCTTGCTGACGCGCTTGGCGTAGAGCTTTGCGGGGTTTTGCTGGGCGAGGCCATGAAAGACCAGGCGCAGGATATTATTCACAGGGGCGCTAATAAAGTGTATCTTGTGGATTCGCCAAAACTCAAACATTACCAGAGTGAGCCCTACTCAAAGACGCTTATTAAATTAATAAAGGAATATAGGCCAGAGATAGTACTCTGCGGCGCGACCTCCATGGGACGTTCATTGATATCCCGCGTAGCAATAGGGATCCATGCAGGGCTTACAGCAGATTGTACAGAACTGGATATAGATAAAAAGGAAAAATTGCTTTTGCAGACAAGGCCTGCGTTTGGCGGCAATATCATGGCCACGATCATCTGCCCAAATCACAGGCCGCAGATGGCGACTGTGCGGCATAAGGTGATGAAAGAGGCCGAACCTGATAATCGGCATAAAGGAAAGATCATAGAAAATAGCTACGACGATGACACATATTTTTCGCGCACAAAGCTTCTCGATGTGGTCGAGGAAATAGAAGAGACTGTAAACCTTACAGAGGCAGATATCATTGTCTCGGGTGGCAGGGGCCTGCAGAAGCCAGAGAATTTCAGTATCATAGAGGGCCTGGCCAAGGTCATGGGAGGAGCAGTTGGCGCTTCCCGCGCATCAGTAGACGCGGGATGGAAGAGCTACTCGCATCAGGTGGGACAGACAGGAAAGACCGTGTGTCCAAAGATCTACATCGCGTGCGGCATCTCAGGCCAGATACAGCATCTCGTAGGCATGCAGTCATCAGATGTAATAGTAGCGATAAACAAAGATCCACACGCGCCTATTTTCAGCGTAGCTACTTACAGCATAGTGGGCGATCTATTTGAGATCGTGCCGGAGTTGACAAAGAGATTCAGGGAAGTTTTAAAGAAATGATTATACAGATGATCACAGATGAAAAGATACAAGATGATCACAGATAAAATTATCTGTGATCATCTGTGTACTAAGGAGCGAAGCGAATTAATATGTATTTTAAACGTCTCGAATTATTTGGTTTTAAATCATTTGCCGAAAGGACAAAGTTGGACTTTGAGCCAGGCATAACTGCTATTGTCGGTCCCAATGGATGCGGCAAATCAAATATTGCCGATTCTATAAAGTGGGTGCTTGGTGAGCAGTCTGCGAAGATGCTGCGCGGCGGCAAGATGGAAGACGTGATCTTCAATGGCACTGACGGCAGAGAACCAGTCAACTACGCTGAAGTCTCGCTCACCCTCTCC
>JAHIRR010000075.1 GCA_018818505.1 Candidatus Omnitrophota bacterium
CCAAGTTTACATAATGACATCTATATATGCAATAGGATAGCATATATAGTCAGCTAGGTTATGAAATGGCTTGTAAGTAAAACAAAAAGGGAGATATCATAATTATCTAAAAATGAGCGAAGTACCGTTTCAAATTCCCTTATAGCTTCAGAGATAATTTGAGCATTTATCATATGAAAATCTGCTTCATAACCCCTCTTTTTTCCCAATATTGCCCTTTCAAATAAGCCAGTACTTTCTATAAATTCCATCTGCTTCGCTTCTATTTCATTGCTAGGAATAATTTTGCCAGTGTTATCTATAGCAATACATTTTAAGTCTTCGTTTTCTGATTCTTTCCATGTTATTAAGATTCTCCATCCTTCATAAATAGCTACCTCTATGCCATATTTAGATAAAAGACCAGAAAACCTTCCAAGATTATTCTCTAAATCTTTTAACTCAATGGAGATATCTTCCGTCTCATCTTTTCTCATCTTTTCAACAGCAGAAGTAAATCTATCTTTTTTCATTGTCCTAACTACAGAAACTACAGTATTGACTACCTTTAACCTTTTTGCATTTGTATCTTTATTTTCATGAGAAAACCCCATACCCGTTCTGAGACTAGAATCTGTCATGGGGTATGACAAACCCTGACAGAAAAAAACCATTATCAGACTAAATATTAATACCAGACTATACCCTTTTCCAATCCCTCTCATAATCCACCCAAAAAAATAGCCTTTTCCTCTCTTAGTTAATTTTTATTATAACATAGAGAGCGTGATTATTAAAGGTTTTTTTACGCCTCTTAACCTAAAAGGAGGCCTGGTCGCTCCCCTGTACCACTCAGGCCAAGGGGTCTTGGAGCTTCTTTTACGCGAGCGGGCACGGTGCTAAAGTAGACAAAACAGTCAGTGACTGTTTTGTCTACTTTAGCGAGCGAGCGTAAAAAAAGAGCAAAATTTTCACGCCCCGTTCCAAATTCTTAAATATCATCAAATAATCAATCAGAATTGTCCACAATTAGTTACATATAGTAAATTGATTATCGATTAGAATTTGGAACGGGGCGCGCTGGGAAAATTTTGCGTCCCCATGACCCCTTGGTCTGAGTGGTGCAGGGGAAATTTTCACCTGAGCGACCAGGCCTCCTTTTGGGTTAAAGCTTGTTTCTCAATTTCTCAAAAGACAGAGTATTCAGGATATCCTTTTTCTCAAGCCAGCCTCGGCGGGCTACAGATATGCCTAGATTTATATTATCAAGCTCCTTGGCAATGTGTGCGTCTGTATTTATTGCTATCTTAACACCCATCTCCTTTGCCATACGACAGCCTGTGTCATTTAGATCCAGGCGCTGGGGATAGCTATTTATCTCAATGGCTGTATTAGTGTCCCTGCATACCTTAAGGATCTCTTCCAGATCTATCTCATACGGCTCTCTTGCGCCCCAGAGCCTGCCAGTAGGATGCGCCAAGATATCCACATACTTATTCTGGCACGCCTTAATGATACGCTTAGTTATCTTATCCTTTGATTGCTTAAACCCAGAATGTATCGCGGCTATAACAATGTCCATGTCCTTTAATATGTCGTCAGGATAATCCAGATTTCCATCTGAATCAATATCCACCTCTGTGCCGTACAATACCTTTATATCCTTATATTTCTTATTCAATCCATCTATCTCCTTTTTCTTTGTTTTTAGCTCTTCTCTATTCAAACCCTGTGCTATCTTCAGGCCCTGCGAATGATCTGTAATAGCAATATATTCATAACCTCGTTCTCTTGCCTTTAACACAACCTCCTCTATAGAGCTTCCACCATCAGACCATTTGGAATGCGCGTGCAAATCACCTCTTATATCCTTTAGCTCCACGAGCTCTGGAAGATTCCCTTTTATGCTCGCCTCAACTTCACCTCTATCCTCTCTTAACTCAGGAGGAATATAGCCAAGTCCTAATTTCTTACATATCTCTATCTCAGTCTTGCCTGCTATTATCTTATTCTCCCTGAATAATCCATATTCATTTAGCTTCAATCCCTTTTTTATTGCCAGCTGGCGTAATTTTATATTATGCTCCTTTGAGCCAGTAAAGTACATAAGCGCAGCGCCGTATGATGCATCTTTTATTACCCTGACATCTACCTGTATGCCGTCTTTTGTGACTATTGACGACTTTGTCGGGCCTTTTGCCAAAACATTCTTTACCTCTGGAAGCGCTATAAAACTATCCATGACCTTGCTGGGAGTTTTCGAAGAAATCAATATATCGATATCCCTCACTGTATCCTTCATTCGCCTAAGGCTGCCAGCAGGATCTATCTTTTTTACTTCCTTTAATCTTTTAAGCTGCTTGATAAAACTCTCAGATGCATCCATTGCTGTCTTTAGATCCATCCTGGATCTGCCTTTTTTAATAAGCTTTATGCCGCGCAATATATTTTCAACGGTCTTCTCTTTTATGCCAGGGACATCCTTTATCTTCCCCATTTGAGCCATTCTCTCAAGCATAACCAGATCCTGTATCTCCAGTTTGTCATACAATAGTTTTGCTGTCTTAGGTCCTACGCCCGGTATAGCTAACATCTGAATAAGCCCTTTTGGTGTAGATTTTTTTAGCTCTTCTAAATACTTAAGCTTACCCTTTAAAACAATCTCCTTTATCTTTTCCTCCAGATCCTTTCCAATGCCAGGTATAGCAGTGAGCCTGTCTTCTTTTACAAAGACCTCTATGTCCTCAGGCATAGATTCTATGTTACGTGCTGCGCGCTCATACGCGCGAACCCTGAACACATTCTCTCCCCTTGCCTCAAGGAGCTGTGCAATCTCTCTAAAGATCTCGGCTATTTCTTGGTTCTTCATCGAATGAGCAGACAATTTACGGAGTGAAACGACGTAAATTGTAGGCCAAAGGCCGTCTGCGAATTAGATCCCGCCCTTTTGTTTAGTGCGTTTCGCATTATGTATACATTAGCAATTTACGATGCGTAACGCTTACTACAAAGCCAAACACTTTAAACAAAAGGGCGGGATAGGTTCGGACAACAATTTACAAAAATCAAAGATTTTTGTAAATTGTGTCCTCACTTATTTTAACATAGATTTTTCAATATATAAAGTGTATAATAGTTGACATGTTATTAAAATTCCTACGCAAGAAAAAGAACATGAAGCGCATAATTTGGGGACTGGCAATTCTTATAATCCCTGCCTTCGTAATATGGGGCGCGGGTTCGACTGATAAAAAAAGAGGCAAAGGCCCAGACTGCGCGGGAAAAATCTTTGATAAAAAAATCTCTTTTGATGAATACGCTGATATGTGGCGCGTCACAAGAGACCAGGTCATAAGATCCTTCGGCAACGATGCGCCCCCTGAATTCATTGACCAGATGGCGTGGAACCGCCTGCTTTTACTGGAAGCTGCGAAAAGGGAAAAGATAACTGCCAGTGACACTGAAATAGCAGAAAGAATAATCTCATCTCCTGCCTTCCAGCGTGATGGTAAATTTGATAAAAAATTATATAAATCAATGCTTGGCCAGGCCGCGCACTCATGGGAAAGCAAGCTGCGCGATGATATCCTTATTTCCAAACTCAGAGAAAAAGCCACCTTCAGCGTCTCTGTAACTGACGAAGAAGTAAAAAAGGAATACAGGAAAAAATTCGAGAAGATAAAAGCGTCTTATATATCAATACTTTCCAGCGAATTTGAAAAGGATGTGCGCTATCAAGAATCAGATCTTATAAAATTCTACAGAGAGAACAAGGCCTCGTTCATAAGGCCTGATGAAGTCGATATAAAATACATAGAAATCCTTTTTTCTCAATTTGACAAAGAGATCTATGTAGACGAAGAAGCTATTAAGAGATATTTCGAAGAGCATATCTCAGATTACAAGAAACCTGATTCAGAAGAAATGCCAGTGTTAGACGAGGCAATAAAAAAGAGTATATCTGAAAAACTCAGCATGGAAAAAAAGATCAGCCTCGCGGAAGAACTATCTTATAAGGCCCTGGATAATCTTCTGGATAAAAAGGACATGGAAAAAACTGCTAAAGCCTTTGCGCTTGAGGCAAAAGAAACAGGTTTTTTTAACATGCAACAGGAGGTCCCTGGCATAGGCTGGTCATACGAATTTACAAAGAAAAGCTTTGAGCTGGATGATGGGGAAATATCAAATGTCCTTATTAAAACTGATAAGGGCTTTTATATGATACAACTAAAGGAGAGAAAGGCTTCTTATATGCCTGAGTTTTCAGAAACGCGTGATAGTGTAATAACCTCGTATACAAAAAATAAATCCATAGAGTTATCTGAGAAGGAGGCTAAGAAAATTCACGCAAGAATAAAAAATGGGCAAACCTTCGAAAGTATCGGAAAAGAAATCAAAGAGACTGCTCTTATAACCAGAAACGACTACATACCTGCATTGGGCCCTGCCAAAGACTTTGTAGAAGCATGCGCCTCATTAAAAATAGGAGAGATAGCAGACCCTATAAAAATGCCAGAGACATGGGCCATACCAAGGCTCGATGAATACCAGGATATGGATGACGTCAAGTTTATAGAGGAAAAGGAAAGTTTCGCAGAAGAGCTTCTTGCAAAAAAGAAACAAGACAGTTTTAATAAATATTTCGAGGAATTAAAGAAAAAGGCTGATTTCGTAAGCTATACTTCGCAATAGACATGGACAACTTCGTAAGTTACCCAAATGGGTAACTTACGAAGTTGTCCATGTAACCTTATTTACCATGGCTCAAGAGTCCCTTGAGCTCCTTCATGAACTGATTTATATCTTTAAACTGCCTGTACACAGAAGCAAATCTCACGTAGGCAACCTCATCTAATTTATAAAGCTCTTCCATGAGTAACTCGCCTACCTGACTAGCATCCACCTCTTTTTCAAACTTACTCTGGAGTGTATATTCTATTTTTTCTGCAAGGTCTTCGAGCTGCTGCATGCTTATTGGTCTTTTTTCGCATGCCTTTTTAAGGCCAGCTAATACCTTTTTCCTGTCGAATGGCTCACGTCTGCCATCTTTTTTTATTACCATCAAAGATGTCTCTTCTATATGCTCGTATGTTGTAAAGCGACGCTTGCACTTGAGGCATTCCCGACGACGCCGGATCGAACGACCCTCTTCAGAAGAACGCGAATCAATAACCTTATCTTCTTTGTGACCACAGAATGGACATTTCATAATTTTACCTCCTGGTAAAGAGGAAACTTTTTGAGAAGTACGGATATCTTATTTGCACATTCGTTTAAGGCTGAGGGATCATTTTTCTTTGTCAATGCAGAGTCTATTATTGTTGCTATTTCTTTCATCTCTGGTTCAGCCATGCCTCTTGTTGTGACTGCAGGCGTGCCAAGCCTTACGCCGCTTGTAACAGCAGGACTCTTTTTATCAAAAGGTATTAGATTCTTGTTAACTGTTATATGCACTTTATCAAGGATCAGTACTGCCTCTTTTCCAGTAATAGCCTTTGGGCCCAAATCTACCAGTAAAAGATGCGTATCTGTTCCGCCAGACACGATCCTGAAACCAGAATCTTCAAGAGATTTTGCCAATGTCTTTGAATTCTTTATGATCTGGGCTTGATATTCCTTGAATTCTTTTGCCTGCGCCTGTTTAAAAGCTACTGCCTTGCTGGCTACAACATGCATCAATGGCCCGCCCTGGACACCTGGAAAAACCTCTGCGTCTATTTTTTTAGCCAATTCCTTGCGACAGAGTATCACGCCGCCTCTTGGGCCGCGTAGTGTCTTATGTGTAGTAGCGCTTACCACATCTGCATAAGTTACAGGATTTGGATGAAGCCCTGCAGCCACAAGCCCTGCAAAATGTGCCATATCCACAAAAAGATATGCCCCTACAGAATCTGCTATGTCTCTAAATTTCTTAAAATCTATGGTCCGTGGATATGCGCTCGCTCCTGCCACGATCATTCTGGGCTTATGTTTATTTGCCAGGGAAGCCACTTCATCATAATCTATCTGCTCAGTCTTTTTACTCACCCCATAGGGTATAAAATTATAAAGTTTCCCTGAAAAATTATGCCCCAGGCCATGCGAGAGATGCCCTCCACAGGCAAGGTCCATTGCAAGAATTGTATCGCCTGGTTTTAGCAATGCGAAGTACACAGCCATGTTTGCCTGCGTACCAGAATGCGGCTGCACATTGGCATGGTCTGCGCCAAAAAGTTTTTTTGCCCTTTTGATAGCCAGGCGCTCTGCCTCATCAACATGCTCGCATCCGCCATACCAGCGTTTTGATGGGTATCCTTCAGCATATTTATTAGTCAGGACAGACCCCTGAGCCTCTAGCGCAGCAAGGCTTGCAAAATTCTCACTCGCTATAAGCTCGATATTATCCCGCTGCCTGGCTAACTCTTTTTTAATAACCTCATAGATCTCAGGATCGATTCTTTTTAATGAACTCATTTTTCCTCTCCTTAAATTTTAAAAACAAACCACAGAGAACACAGAGATTTTTTATAATAAAAGCTCTCTGCGTTCTCATAAGATTAGTCTTTTTATCCCTTCTTTTAGTCTTAAAACATTGAAGTCAATAGTTGGATTTCAAAGATTTTTTGGAGAACACAGAGTAAAATTATATTATTTCTCTGTGCTCTCTGTGGTTTCTTTTAAGCATCTCCTTAAATTTGTCGAACTCGCCTTTTGTGTCGGCCGCCCAAGGCGCGAGTTGAAAGCCAGACTGCTGTGATCTTTTTTGCCTTAGATAAAGAAGTAACTTTCGCCGCTAATACTAAAACATTGGCATCATTATGTTCTCTACTTAAACGCGCGATATCTACTCTGTCACAAAGCGCAGCGCGCGCGCCCTTGACCTTATTAGCGACCATTGACATGCCAATGCCTGTAGTGCAGATAAGTATTCCCTTAGAAAATCTAGCGCGACCAACTGATCTCGCAACCTTGTAACCATAAATCGGATAATCACAGCTCTCCTCAGAAAATGCACCAAAATCCTTTACGCTGTGTCCTTCCTTCTTTAAAAATTTAATCAAAGACTCTTTTAATTTATATCCACCGTGATCAGCTCCTATTGCAATCTTCATATCAAGATCTCCTCTGAGATTGCTCCGTAGGCACTTCGTGCCTCCTCGCAATGACATCTATGATCATCTGTTCCAAATCTGTGATCATCTGTGTTCTTCAAAGAATTCCAAAAATACATTCTCAACACTGTCCTTTATAATATCCCTGATGCGCCTGTATTCTTCGATAGACTTTCCTATTGGATCAGGTATACCATTGTCTTCTTTAAGAAGTCTTGTCTTTAAGGATGTCTCTGGTAAAGCATTCACTATATATCTTTTATGCACATCTTCCATGACAAAGACAAAATCCGACTTTTTCAATAACGCAGGGTTTATCGGCTTTCCTCTATGAGCTGAAACATCCACGCCCTCTTCCTTCATGGCCTCTATTGTATTTGTTGCGGCAGGTATTCCTGAAAATCCTCCTGTGCCAGCTGAATCAACGCGCACCTTCTTGGACAAGCCAGACTCTTTCAGAAATTTTTCCAGCAGGCCTTTTGCCATAACACTGCGGCAGCTATTGCCAGTGCATACAAAAAGTACGTGGTAGTCAGCTAAAAGTTCCTCTTCTGAAAGCGCGCCTTTCCTTAATACCTTAAAAGGATTTACCGTGACATCCAGCACTGTTGATTCTATGCCGATTACTGTATCTCCGCCATCTAATACCATATCCACATCAAGAAGCACCTCTTTAGCTGAAGTAGGAGGGTTTTTTCCAGAGAGATTTGCGCTGGGCGCAACTATAGGTAAAGATGCCTTGCCTATAAGCGCCAATGCCACTTTGTTGTTCGGCATGCGCAGGCCTATCTTTTCCTTTTTCTTGTTGAGTGCCAGGATCGTCAAAGGACCTGGCCAGAATTTTCTAACAATCTTTTCTGCGCGTTCTGATAAATCAACCTTTAGCTCTTTTAACGCCTCAAACCTTGCTATATGAATAGTAAATGGCTTATCCTTTGGCCTTTTCTTTATCTCGTAAAGCCTATCAATGGCCTTTTTATCCAAAAGATTAGCGCCAATCCCATACACAGTCTCTGTAGGAAAGGCAACAAGCCCTCCGTTCTTTAAGAGAGCAGCCCCCTCCTCTATAAAATGTGGTTCTGGAAAATTAGGATTTACCTTTACAACCTTCATCCCACCCCCTAAGTTTACAAAAAAAGCAAGACTTTTTTTGTAAACTTAGATTTCGAGAATTCGTGAAGCAAGTATAGCGGCGTTCTTGGCGCCTGCTTTGCCTATTGCCATGCATGCAACAGGCACGCCTCCTGGCATCTGTACAGTAGAAAGTAAAGAATCTACTCCATTTAGCGCCTTGGTGTGCATTGGAACACCAATGACTGGCAGATCCGTATAAGCACTGACAACTCCTGCTAAGGCAGCAGACATACCTGCCCCGCATATCAATACCTTAATGCCTCTTTTTTTAGCAGATTTGGCATAAGAGCGCACTTTTTCAGGATTCCTGTGAGCTGAAATAACATTTACTTCATAGGAAATCTTTTTCTCTTTTAAGATCTTCTCTGTCTCAGCCATTGTCTCTGCATCAGATTTGCTACCCATCAATATACCTACTAGTGGTCTCTTTTTAATAACCATATCGCCTCCGTTATCAAACCCTAAATCCGAAACACTAAATTCTAAACAAACACTAAATCCCAAACTCTAAATCACAAACAACTGTTTGGAGAATTTGAGCTTAGGGTTTGTAGTTTATTTAGGATTTAGAGTTTAGTGTTTAGAGTTTTCTAATTGCTTTATCTCCTATATCTCTTCTATAATGCATGCCGTCAAATTTTATCTTCTCTATTGCCGCGTATACATTTTGTTTTGCAGTTTTAATGCCATCTCCAAAACCTGTGACAGCCAGGACCCTGCCTCCACTTGTAAAGATCTTTCCATCCTTTGCCGCAGTGCCTGCATGAAACACAACTATATCTTTCTTATCTTTGAAGACATCTAGTCCATTTATCTCGTCATTCTTCTGGTATAGGCCTGGATAACCCCCAGACGCAGCAACAACTGCGATACAGGTTCTATTATCCCATTCAAGCTTTATCTTGTCTAGGCTACCGCCAATACACGCCAGCATCACATCCACTAAATCAGATTTTAATCTCGGTAAAATGGCCTGCGTCTCAGGGTCGCCGAATCTTACATTAAATTCCAGAACCATTGGACCTTTCTTTGTAATCATAATGCCGCCGTATAAGACACCTTTATAAAGCTTGCCCTCTTTTGCAAAACCATCAATGATAGGCTTAAAAACGATCTCTATTATCTTGTTGAACAATTCCTGAGAGACCACTGGCGCTGGAGAATACGCGCCCATGCCACCCGTATTGGGCCCTTTGTCATTGTCAAAGATCCTTTTATGGTCCTGCGAGGAAACGAGCGGCGCTATTGTTTTGCCGTCGCTAAAAACAAGGATGGACGCCTCTTCGCCTTCAAGGCAATCTTCAATAATAATCTTTTCTCCTGCGCTTCCAAAGATCTTTTTGACCAGCATATCATCTATGGCAGTCTCTCCCTCTTCAATGCTCTGCGCTACTACAACGCCTTTTCCTGCTGCAAGACCGTCTGCCTTTATAACTATGGGTACGCCTTTTTCTTTTAAATATTTCTTCGCGCTAGATGCGTCACTAAAGACCTTAAAATCTGCTGTAGGCAAACCGAATCTCTTCATAGCCTCTTTTGCAAAAATCTTACTGCCCTCGAGCATTGCAAGCTCTTTGGATGGCCCAAATACCTTTAGGCCTTCTTCATTAAATCTATCAACTATGCCTTGTACGAGCGTTACCTCAGGCCCGACCACAGTTAGATCTATTTTATTTTCTTTTGCAAATCCTAAAAGGCCATCGATATCATCTGAGCTTATATTGATTAGCTCGGCGATCTCTTTTATGCCGCCATTGCCAGGCGCGCAGAATATCTTATCCACCTTTTTGCTCTGAGAGATCTTCCACACTAATGTATGCTCTCTTCCTCCTGAGCCAATTACTAAAACCCTCATATTACAACTTCCCCTTTTCCTTTA
>JAHIRR010000076.1 GCA_018818505.1 Candidatus Omnitrophota bacterium
CATAATTAAAAGCTTCAAATCTTATTTTCTCCAGATTGGTCTTTGAGACCATGCCCCTGTCCATTACCAAACAGGCCTTCTCGATTTTAAAGCGCTTTTTAAGCTCATCCACAAAGCCTTTTACGGTCTTTGTGTCACAAGCAGTAGGGGACCCTTAAGGGTCCCCTACATTGTGGATAACTCGCCTAGCCATTTCTAGTCCAGTTAGATTTGGTCAGATTAGACAGCTAAAAAGAAGGTCTGCGGAGCGAATTGAAAATTTAGCCTTTTATGTAGCATTTTGGCGGTTTCTTTGGCACATTATATGAGCCCAAAAGGCTGAAAACTGTTCGACACCCACACCTATGGTGTGGGTGGAGTTTTTTCAGTCCCGCCAAAATGCGGAATAAAAGGCGACCTGTTTCCGAGCGAAACCCAGCCCTTTCGTAGAAAGGGCTGGGTGAAGCGAGGAGGGAAATTTTCATCTGAGCGAAGCAGGCCTTCTTTTTAGCTGTCCCCAAAAATAATTGAAAGAATTTTTAGCTGAGATGTGTCTTATATATAGGAAGATCGAGAGGATTTTTGTGGCCCACTCTCCCATTTTCCCACTTGACGAAAATCCCACTATGTGGTATACTTATAGTGGAGGTGAGAGACATGACTATAAACGTGGATGAGAAATTTACTTCAGTTGGCATTAAGACTGTTGATTCCAAGAATAGGATTAATCTCGGGGAAAAGATCCTAAATGCTATTACACCTGAGAGCAAGGCTGATGCCTATAAGGTATTTATCGGAAATGAGGGCGATATCTTGCTGAGGCCTGTTATTGCTATCCCGGCAAAAGAAGCCTGGATCTATGAAAATCCTGAGGTGCTGAAAGAGATACGTCAGGGATTAACTGATGCAAAAGAGGGCAAGACAAAGAAGGCAAAGAATCTAAACAAATTCCTTAAAGACTTATGAAATTTGTCTTATACTTTACCCCTACAGCAAGAAGCGCCTTAAAAACATTAAAAGAGAATAGGGGGTTGGAAAAGCGGTATAAAGCAGTTACAAAGACTCTTGAATTTCTTAGTGAAAATCCACACCACCCTGGCCTACAAACACACCAGTATTATTCACTTTCTGGCCCTAATTCTGAAAAGGTCTTTGAGGCTTACGCAGAACAAAAGACTCCTGCTGCCTACAGGGTCTTTTTCTATTATGGCCCAGCCAAAGGTGAAATTACAATCTTTGCAATTACGCAACATCCTTAGTTTATTCAGTAAGCAACTTGACACAGGGTTTTTGTATACTATACTCTTCTTAAGAGGAGGGTGTTATGGATGTATTAGCTAATTTGGGAGTTATGCTAGGTGGTTCGTGGGCATCGGGCGTAAATCTTTATCTTACTGTTGCTGGTCTCGGTATTATGGGTAGGTTAGGCATATTGAGCCTACCAGGAGATCTTGAAGTAATCTCTAATCCTTTTGTCATTGCAGTGGCAATACTTATGTATGCAGTGGAGTTTTTTGCTGATAAAATCCCACTTGTAGATTCAGCGTGGGATTCAGTGCATACCTTTATAAGGCCCCTGGGTGGCGCAGCGCTTTCATATATGGCAATGGCTGACATAGGGCCGATTGCGCAGATACCTGCAGCGCTTTTAAGCGGCACAGTTGCTATGGACTCGCACCTTACAAAGGCAACCACTCGAGCTGCAATAAACACCTCACCTGAACCAGTCACAAACTCTATTGCAAGCGTCTCAGAGGATGCGCTTGTAGTGGGCGTATTGTGGATGATCGTAAATCATCCTATAATAGCTGGGCTCTTAGTTATACTTTTTATCGCATTTTCTATATGGTTCCTGAAGATGATGTTCAGATTTGTAAGAAAGATATTTGGCTTTGGCAAAAAGCGCAGCGAGGGGGCTACGGATGAGGCTCATAAGCAATAGACTTTGCAGAAGAAGATATAAGATACAGTTTCAACTCAAAAAATGGCTTTTTGGCAAAAGAAAACCCAAGAAAATAAAACTTACATATGGAAAGTAAAATAGCGGTCGCCCACGAAGAGCGTCGATTAAGTTTTTTTGAGAGATATCTCACAGTATGGGTGATTGCCTGCATTGGCATAGGGATTTTGCTGGGGAAGTTATTTCCTCAGGCCGCAGTTACACTGGATAGCATCTCGATCTATCAGGTGTCGATACCTATAGCAATATGCCTCTTCTTCATGATGTACCCGATTATGGTGAAGATAGATTTTAGAGAGGTCATTAAGGCTGGCAAGGCCCCAAAGCCAGTCGCCCTTACATTATTTATCAATTGGTGCATCAAGCCATTCACCATGCTTCTTATATCCAGTCTATTTTTAGGCGTGTTTTTTAAGAAGCTGCTTCCTGGTTTTGAAATTGTTAAAGGTGGTCAGGAGGTAGAGCTGTACAGGTCTTATATTTCCGGATGCATACTGCTGGGTATCGCGCCATGCACAGCAATGGTGCTTATCTGGGGACATTTATCTAAGGGCAATGACGGCCATACGCTTGTCATGGTAGCTATAAATTCTTTGACCATGTTATTTCTTTATGCGCCTTTAGGAGGGTGGCTATTGGGCGTGAATAAGATGCCTATTCCGTGGCAGACGATCGTGCTTTCAGTCGTGATGTATGTAGGTGTGCCACTTTTTCTTGGCTATCACACGCGGAAATTTATTATTGCGAAAAAGGGATTTAAATGGTTTGAGGAAAAATTCCTCCATTATCTAACACCGGTCTCGATCAGCGCATTACTTTTCACGCTCGTACTCTTGTTTTCCTTTAAAGGTGAGCTTATTATCAATCAACCCCAGACAATAATCTTAATCGCGATCCCACTTTTTATACAGACCTGTCTTATATTCGGCCTGACATATGCATTGGCAAGAAAGCTTAGACTCCCTTACAGGGATGCTGCGCCATCTGCCCTGATCGGCGCAAGCAATCATTTCGAGGTAGCCATTGCTACATCCACAGTCCTATTCGGCCTATCCTCAGGAGCGTCTTTGGCCACAGTAGTCGGAGTCCTGATCGAGGTCCCAGTCATGCTGATGCTGGTAAAGGTCTGCTTGCGAACCCGGCATTTCTTTTAGGAAAAATATTTTTTTATACCCCTTGACATAGGGTAGGGGGGTATGGTATACTTATAGTGAGAGGAGGATTGCCATGAAACAGAAAACCGTACACCCAGAGCAGCTAATACCTTTAAAGAGGATCGAGGGCCAGGTCAAGGGGATCCAAAGGATGATCGAAGAGAAACGCTACTGTGTAGATATAATCACGCAGATCCATTCTATTATAGGAGCGCTTTATAGAGTAGAGAATAATATCTTCAGGAAACACATTGATGGCTGCGTAGTGCATGCCCTCAAAGGAAAATCTGAATCTGAAAAGGAAAAAAAGATCGATGAGATAATCGAACTGATCTCCAGATTCAGAAAAACTGGATAAGGATATTTAGATGAAAATTATAGGTTTTGTAATAGCTATAGTTTTTATTTTTTCAGCAAATCTCGCATTTGCTGAACAGGCGCTTTTTTATAAAGAGGTAAATATTGTTGGCGGCTATTCAGATGTAGATGAATGGACAGGTAAAAGCAATAGCCTGATGAATTCAATAGGATTTGAGGATTACAGGAAATTCTCGAACGAATACGGCGATTTTCTTACAACTGACTTACAGGCCAGGCTTACATACGATAGTTTAGAGGATTCACAGGACGCAGTGGGAGTTGAAATACATAATGCCTGGCTCCAGTATAAACTTGGCTACGGATACAACCTTAAGCTTGGACATTTTGATCCAGCTTTCGGCCTGGAGCCAGCGCTTGATACGCACGCGACACTTCTTCAGACCCTGGCGATGAAAAACATTGGTTTTAAAAAAGACTGGGGAGTTGCTTTGAAAGGCAGCATGGAAAAATTTGATTATAAGGTCGCCTTACAGACCGGGTCTGGTATGAGCATTCGCAGAACTGATGGAAGCTATCTCTTTACTACAAGGATCGGCTCGTCTACAAGCGAGGATTTTCAACATGGCCTGTCTTTTCTTTATGGAGAGGCATTAAAGACAAAAGGCATGAGCACATTTCCAAAGAATCATCTTTTATCAGATGAAGCAGTTACTAAAAAAAGGATGGGATTGGACGCGCAATATGTCTACGGGTCATATCTTTTTAAAAGCGAGGTTGCTTATGGCCAGGATAATGACGAAGATGTATTGGGATATCTATTTGAGACAGACTATACTTTGCCGGGTCATCAGAATGTCCAATTGGAGCTTCAGTTTCAGTCCTGGATCAATGATATTCACACTAGCGACACTGATGATTCTACGTTGAGCGCAGGCATCTCGTATAAGTTAAATGAGAATGTTACATTGCGGACACTGGTTGCGCATGATTTCAATCTTTATGGGGAGAAGGAAGATGACAAAGTCTTATTTCAGTTCTATTATTTTAGGAATTAGTGTTTTATTTTTGCTCAGTTTTTCAAGCGCATCGTTTGCCGCTGTAGGGTGTACCTTGAATGACCCAGATAGAGATGTAAAGAGGATCTTTCCTGAGTCCACAGGATATAGGACTGAGTTTATTACTATAGAGGAAAGAGGCGGGGAGAAGCTACAGAAAGAGATCGAGGAAAAATTAGGAGAAGAGTTGGATCCGATCTATGAAGGCATAGATACCCCTTACGCATATTATACTATTCTTAAAGGTAAAGAAGTGATAGGCCGCGTCCATGGCATTAACCAGAAGGGCATGTATGGCGGCATGCAGATTATTTTAGCTACAGATCTAGAAGGAAAGATCATAGATCTTTATTATCAAAAGCTCTGGTCGCCTGAAGGACCTAAATTCAGGAATGAGGATTTCACTGAAAAATTTATAGGCATGGACCTGGATGATTTTTTTAACGAAGATACCTTAAAGACAATAGAGGATCCAAGCGAAGATAGCGCAGAAGATTTTAATGCGACATTAAGGGGGATTAAAAAGAATCTGATCTTGCTTGATATATTCTGGGGAGGCGATAAAAAATGAGAATATTTATTTTAGTAGTTTTATTAGTGATCAGTGTGGGGTTTTTGAGCGGTTGCGGCAAGGCCGAGGGTTTTGGTAAAGAGCTTACAGAAAGAGAACTCAGCGAGATAGGCGATATTCTTTCAAACCCAGATGCATACAATGGCGAGACAGTAAAGGTAGAGGGAAAGATAGTCAGTGAATGTTCTACAGGATGCTGGATCGATCTTAAGGATGAGAAAGGTATCGTATATGTAGATATGAATCCCTCAGGTTTTGCGATACCTCAGAAGGTAGGGCACAAGGCAACTGTTGAAGGCAAGGTAAAGACAAGGGATGGTAAGACAATGATCATAGGAGAAGGAGTCCAGATAAAATGAAATTTTTTATTATAGCCTTTAAGAATCTTAAGCGGAAGAAGATCCGCAGTGTTTTGACGATTGGCGGCGTGTCAATAGCAGTTGCGGTGCTCGTGAGTCTTTTGGCCTTTGATGCGGGATATCAAGAGGGCCTGAGTAATGATATTGATAAAATGGGCTATCATGTACTTGTGACTGCAAAGGGCTGTCCTTATGAAGCGGCTACATTGATGCTTAAAGGCGGCGGCGGACTTCGTTACATGAACGAAGATGTATATGGGAAGATCGTGGACGATCCAAGGGTAGACATGGTAACGCCGCAGCTCGTTTCTACTGTATATAACCAGGAAAGAGCTGATGGCCGTGGCGGGTTTGCAATGTACATGGGGATCGAAGAATCATTTCTTAAATTAAAGCCATGGAATAAGTTTAAAGAGGGTGAGTGGTTTTCAAGCGCTGCCGCAGATGAAGTCATTATGGGCTATGAGGCGGCTGAAGTAGAACAACGCGCAGTAGGAGATAAGATTTTTATACCAGGAGTAGAAAAGATACTTATAGTCAAAGGTATTTTAGAACGCACAGGCACGCAGGATGACGGCGTGATTTTTATGCCGTTAAAAACAGCTCAGGGGGTATTCGGACTTTCAGGTAAATTAACTGGCATAGGCGTAAAACTAAAAGAGATCGCTATGCTTTCAGAATTCGAAGAGGATCTATATAATGAACCGGCTATTCAGGTCATAAGCCTTGCGCAGGTGAGAGGAACTATTCTAAATCTAATAGCTTCAGCCAAGGTCATGGCAAATTCTGTTGCGATAATCGCGATATTTATCGCTGTTATTGGCGTTACAAATACGATTCTTATGTCTGTATTTGAGCGCACGCGCGAAATAGGAGTGATGAAGGCGATTGGCGCATCAAGGATGGACATCTTTAGGATCATATGGATAGAGACTACGCTTATTTATATCTTTGGCGGCATCTTTGGGAATATTCTTGCTATTTTAGGCTCTAGCGTAGTCGAGCATATTATCAGACAGGTTTTACCCTATACGCCTGGCGGGAAATTAGTATTGATAGCACCGTCTCTTTTAATATTTTCATTTATTGCAACTATAGTTATGGGGCTTATTGCAGGAACATATCCTGCGCTAAGGGCCTCATCCATGAGGCCAATAGAGGCTATCAGAACAGGAGATTAAAATGGCCTACGATATCATAAAGACAGAAAATTTAACCAAGACATATGATTTGACTGCTGAAAAGATACATGCAGTTAATGGTGTCAGCCTGAATATTCAGCAGGGAGATTTTGTTGCGCTTATGGGGCCGTCTGGTTCAGGCAAGACCACGCTTTTAGATATCATGGGTTGCCTGGATAGGATATCGAGCGGAAAACTCGAGGTCCTTGGAAAAGATGTTTCAGGCGTCAAGGAAAATGCCTTGGTCAATATAAGGCGTAGAGGCATCAGCTTTATATTTCAGGATTTTCTTCTTATATCGAGCCTTACAGCGCTGGAGAATGTAGAACTTCCTTTGTATTTTTCGAGACAAGCGCAGGAAAGAAGCAAGTCAATGGAGGTCCTTAAGAAAGTAGGCCTTGCTCATCGCATAAATCATCTGCCAAAACAATTATCAGGAGGCGAAAGGCAAAGGGTAGCAATTGCCAGGGCATTGGCAACGTCACCAAAGATACTTTTGGCAGACGAGCCAACAGGTAATCTGGACACAAAAAGCGCCCAGGAGATCTTTAGTCTTTTTAAGAAGCTGAACAAAGAAGAAAATCTAACAATAATAGTAGCAACGCATAATCCTAAACTGGGTTCGCAGGCCAATAAAATAGTCTATTTACAGGACGGGAAAATAATTCCTAAAGAGAAATCAAGCTTAAACTAACAATAGAAAGGAGATAGCATATGAAAAAATTCATAGTGTTATCAGTAGTAGTGTTTGTGTTTTTTGTAGTATCTGGCACTGCGTTTGCAGGTTGTGGCGCGTGTGGCCCAGTGTCTGCAGAATCCAGTGGAACAGATGAAGCAATCGATGGTCTTTGTCCTAGCTGCACAGAGGTCATTAAGAGTAACCCAGAAAGATACATGCCAGACATTAAGAAAGAATGCATGATCAAATGCCCTGAATGCGGTGTCGAAATAGACGTCATGGAAGAATGTAAAAAAGCAGGCACATGTTGCTCTTAGATTAATATTGACAGTAAGTATTGCCTGTGTTTTAATGTAGTCAATAACGGGGAGGCTGTGATCAGTCTGAGAGTTCCGCGATAGCGGATTACCCGATGAACCTGAACTGGATAATGCCAGCGGAGGGAAAAAGA
>JAHIRR010000077.1 GCA_018818505.1 Candidatus Omnitrophota bacterium
AAACTGTTCGACCCCGACACCTATGGTGTCGGGTAAGTTTTTTCGGCCCCGCCAAAATGCGGAATAAAAGACGACCTGTTTCCGAGCGGAGTTCCGCCCTTTCGTAGAAAGGGCGGGGCGAAGCGAGGAGGGAAATTTTCACCTGAGCGAACAGGCCTTCTTTTTAGCTTAAGACGGGAATAAAGATATTTAAACTTCCCAAACCTTAGGTCTTCTAGTATAATAAGACTAACGGAAGGGGTGTATCATGTTTATTGTTATAAATCTAGTATGGCTTTTTGTGATCGTTGCTTTGGTATTGTTCTTCACGAGAAAACACAAGGATTCTTCCTCTGAAGAGAGTGATGAAAAGATCAATGCGCTTCGGACAGAGTGGAGTAATACCCTAGCTAAGAATACAGACCTTATATTGAAACAGCTGAACAACATGAATAATTCTGTTGGTTCTCAGCTTAGCAGTACTGCAAAGGTCTTTGGAGAGGTCAGACAGAGTTTGGGTTCTCTGGACCAGAGGGCACAGCAGATCCATGAGGTAGGCAAGGATATATCGAGCCTGCAGGAGATCCTTAGGGCGCCAAAAATGAGAGGCGGCCTTGGAGAATTGTTCTTAGAAAATCTCCTGGAGCAGATAATGCCGCACAAGGATCTTTATACCTTGCAGCATTCATTTAAGAGCGGCGAGAGAGTGGATGCAGTGATAAAGATCGGCAAGAAGCTGGTACCTGTGGATTCAAAGTTTCCTATGGAGAGCTTTACACGTTTTATAAAAGCTGAGAATGACGAAGACAGGAAGCGCTCCAAGAAGGAATTCGTTAAAGCAGTAAGAGAGCACATAAGCTCTATTGCGGATAAATACATCCTGCCGGATGAAGACACCTATGATTTCGCGCTTATGTATATACCTGCTGAAAATGTCTATTACGAGGCTGTTATAAAGGACGAGGATTTTGGGGAACATAAGTCAATATTTTCTCATGCTATATCGAGAAAGGTCATACCTGTTTCACCGAATAGTTTCTATGCGTATCTGCAGGTTATTATTCTTGGCCTGAGGGGTCTGGGGATAGAGGAGAAGACGCAGGAGGTCATAAAGAAACTGATAACCCTGAAAGGCTCGCTTGAAAAATTCAAACTGGATTTTGACAAGATGGGCACTCACATAGAGAACATTAAATCCAGCTACGATAGGGCAGAAGACCGTCTTGAGAAGTTCGACAATAAACTTTCAACAATAGATTCTCTGGGCGAAAAGCGGATAGAGAAAAAGGAATAGATAATAGGCATGCCCTTGACGGCGAAGGGGCGTGCCCCGTTCCAAATTCCCTGATGTTGCAATATCAGGGAATTTGGAACGGGGTGTAGCTCAGCTTGGATTAGAGCGCTGCGTTCGGGGGCGCAAATTATATGAAATTAGAAGAGAAAAGCAAAGCTCGACAATTACGATATCAAGGTCTTTCAATGAAAGAAATTGCGACAATATTAAAAGTCTCTAAAAGTTCTATAAGTGCATGGGTACATGATATAGAGCTTACCGATGAGGCGTTGATTGGTATTAAGAATCAAAAGCGATTAGGAAGAGAGAAAAGCCGCCAAACACGTCTTTCTAACATTGCTAATAGAAACATAGCGTTATTTGGCAGGTGCAAAGATGAGATATTGCCTATTTCTAAGAGAGATATGTGGATTGCTGGCCTGATGCTTTATGCTGGCGAAGGAAGGAAAACCGCAAGAGTTTCGGATCAGCATATTGAACTGGTTAACTCTGATCCAAATATCTTACGGATGTTTATTAACTTTTTGATATATGTTTGTTTTGTTCCTAAAGAGAAGATTAAAATTCGTCTCTTTTTGTATGAAGATATAGATCTAAAAGAAGCACAAAGATATTGGTCGAGCGAATTGAATATACCGCTTAATCAATTTCAGAAGGCATTTATAAAACAGAGTTATATGAATTTACCACGACGACATCTCCGACGATCGAAGTACGGCACAGCACATATTAACTTAAATGATGTTAGGATATATAGAAAAGTGATGAGTTGGTTGCAAGCTATGTATGAATATAATAATTTATTGTATGGAATTTCAAAGATCTCACATTTTCCCTCTCCCCAACGGGGAGAGGGTTAGGGTGAGGGGGATTTAAGCTCTTTGACAATCAGAATGAGATAATTTGGACTGGTTTAATAGACTTAGGATCGGTTTTATAGGTTCTGCCAGAGGGCGAAGTGTAGTTAATAGGCTGCATAAAGCCGTCAGGACAGACTGAGCAGGTAAATCTGGGAGGATAAGACATATCTCCT
>JAHIRR010000078.1 GCA_018818505.1 Candidatus Omnitrophota bacterium
ATATGCAACGCCAAGGTTATTGTATGCTTCAGAATAATCTGGGTCGATTTCTATTGCTTTTTTATATGAAGATATAGCCTCTTTTTTATTTCCGAGATTCATATATGCAACGCCAAGGTTATTGTATATTTTACAACTGTCAGGCGCATATTTTAAGATTCTCTCATAAAAAGCTATGGGTTCTTTCCAATAATTGTTTTGTCTGAGTGTCAGGTAAGAGTAAAAAGCTAATAAACCTATCATAAGGCCTACTGCAAATATTCTAAGATTCTTAGTCCTGTATATGTAATTTAAGCCCTTTGACAAAATAAGGAAGAATCCTATAGATGGCAAATACATCCAATGTTCAGCCATATAGGCATTGATAGGATAAAGATTAGAAACTGACAGGAGTGCTATAAAGAACCAAAAGATAGAGAAAAATATCAAGACATTTGCCTTTTTCTTTCTAAAAGCATAGATTAACAGAGAAACTAATATCAAAAGTCCAGCCATTGCTTTAGGATTACTAAGATTAAACAATTTATTTCCGTATTCCATATGTAAGTTAAATGGTAAGAACATAAGTCTTATGTAATTTGTTATAGCAACAAAAAACCCTGGTATTCTTTGGAATAGAGTAGTAGTGTATGAAGTTTGAAATGATAGAGATTCCAATACAGTTGATCTCAATAAGACAAAGATAAAAGCAATGCTCACTATTGGTAAAAACCCCTTGACTTTAAGTTTTTCCTTAAAAGCGAAAGTGTAAAGTAATATTAACGCCGGAAGAATTAAACTATTTTCTTTAGATAAAAGAGCTAGAGTATAACTTATTATCATAAAGATATATACTTTATTGCCTGCTCTACGGAGATACTTTATATAAAAAATAATACAAACCAGCATAAAAATTGTAGCCAAAGAATCTGATCTGCCTGATATATATGTTACTGCTTCGGTATGTATAGGATGAACAACAAATAATATACTTGTACAAAGGGAAAGAAGATTATCCTTAAAAAGAATATTAATTAGCCAATAAATAGTTAAGGCTGCCAAAATGTGCAACAAAATGCTTGTAAAATGATAACCCCTTACATTTAATTTCCATAGGGAATAATCTATCATATAGGTAAATATTTGAACTGGGCGATAAAAATGATACTTTCCCCCAGCTCCTGCCCCCACATCTTCCATGAAAATCTTTGTTGTATTAGACCAGTTTCTTATATGTACATTATTTTCTACTAACCATTCATCATCCCAAGTAAATTCGTTATTTAAAGAATTAACATAGACAGTAGAACCAAATATGCTAATGAGAAAAATAGCTATAAGGATGGGCCTATATCTTAAGAAAAAAGTATCTTTAGTGGGAGGCTTATTAATCATATAAAGATTGTCTCTGGTATCTTCCACGAGTTATTCTACTCCTATTTTGCTTTTTTTCAATAAGAATCATTTTGGAGACGTCTTGATTTTGGAGACGTCTACTAACTCAATCGGGAAGCTGCCCCAGATTTGTTCGGGAACCTGTCTTTGTGGCAAATTTCCACTTGTCATGCCACAATGCAGATGATATATTACTTGATACTCCCCATGTATTATAGTAAACTACATTCTATAAAATACCTATAATGTAAATATGTATAATAAAGAAAAATTCTTAAGGATGTGATTTATGATGAATAAAAAACAAGACACCATCGAAGTAACCATAGATAAGAGCCACATAGTAACCATCGGCGAAAGGCTTTATGGCGAGTCCATAGAACTTATCAGGGAGCTCATTAATAACGCCTACGATGCCGATGCTGCTGAAGTGAAAGTGAACATAAAAGATAACGAGATTGTTGTAGAGGATGATGGCTTAGGGATGGACATCGAAGGCCTGAGGCAATATTTCAATATAGGTTCTACCTTAAAAAGGAACAATCCAAAATCTCCAAAATTTGAAAGAGATAGAATTGGAGAATTCGGCATAGGGAAATTTGCCTCGCTTTCAGCTTGTTCATGTTTTGAATTATGGACAAAGAAGGATGATTTTCAAGCCAGAGTCTTGTTTGACAAAGAGGAATGGAGCAGGTCCAAGGATAAATGGCATATACCCTTAGAGATAGAAGAAGTAGACCGCCGTCTAAAAGATGGCACTAAAGTTACGCTAAAAGGGTTGACTAAAAAGTTTAATATTGTCGATGTAGAGAGGCGGATTATAGAAACCGTACCTATAAAAGCGCCTGATTTCTCTGTTTATTTGAACGGTCATAAGGTAAGCGCCAGAATCATCCCTGGTCATAAGGTGCCTTTTTTAGAAGGGACCGAATATGGCATTATCCACGGCGAGATAATCATAAGCTCACAGATGGATCAGGACATATCCGAAGCTGGCATAGAATGCAAAGTTAAACAGGTCACAATTACCAAGGATTTCTTTGACATGGAAAAATGGATTAAAAATATAGCCCGGATAAGAGGTGAAGTCAATGCCGATTTCCTTCCTATCACTAGTGACAGAACAGGTTTTATAAAAGATACACCTCAATATAAAATGTTCATCGAAGTGATGAGCCGTATTATAGAAAGGATTAAGCCTATTTTAGAGGAGCTCTCGGATTACAAGGAGAATAAACGCGCTAAAAGAGCGCTTACAGAGGTGCTGGACAGAGTAAAAAATGCCCTTATGCTTAATCCAGATTTCTGTCCCGAAGGTTTAATACCTTTAGGCGACGACACCTCTAAGGCAGGGCAACCTGGATATGTTCAACCGGCTAAAGAGAAGACTGATAAGGAGAATAAAAAAGCAGAGAAAGAAATCACTCAAAAGAAGAAAAGAAAAAGGAAACCAAAGGTTAAGAGATTAAACCCAACCGCTGTAATTAAAAAGTTAAAATTAGGCCAACAAGGAGTGAGTTGTTGCATTGATCACTTTGGAGTCGATAATTCAGAATGTTTTACAGAAGGCGCTATTATTTATATAAACCGTGACCACCCGCTATATAAAAAAGAAGCCCAAAAGAAAGACACTTATGTCTTACACGTTGCTCGTCTCCTGACTCAGGAGATTTGCCTCATGAAAGACTCCCGCAATCCTAGACAGGCCTTTCTCAGGCAGAGTAAACTTTTACAGGATGCTCTAGTGGATGCACAAAAATAGAAGCCACTATCAGTACAAAAATATAGATTGAAGGGATTATTTTAAAAAAGGCATACCCTGCCCTTGACAAGCTTGATTATAAGGTATATACTTCATATCTCCGCTACAGTTGAGAAACTATCAAAAATGTGATATACTTTATAATAGAGAGAGGTGTTGAATATGTCTAAAAAAGCGTTTGAAATAGCTCTAACGGTTAGCATCTATAAGGAGAATGGCAGTTATATTGCCTATACCCCTGCTTTAGATTTATCTACGTGCGGAAACACCTTTGAAAAAGCCAAAAAGCGTTTTGAAGAAATAGTACCTCTTTTTATTGAAGAACTTGAAAAAGAGGGTACTTTAGAGGAGGTATTGTATTCTCTAGGCTGGAGGAAGGTAAACAAGCCTCGTAAAAGATGGATACCCCCTCGCTTTGTGGGGCAAATAGAAGAAAAGTTTGAACTGCCATGCCCCGCATAACCCCTATACATTATAAAAAATTCGCAAAATTCTTAAAAGCTGTAGGCTGTCATTTGGCAAGGCAAAAGGGAGATCATCTTGTTTTTAAAAGAGCCGACCTAAGAAGACCTGTTATTATTCCCGCCGAGAAAAATCTACCCGTTTTTATTATTAAGAATAATTTGCGCCTTCTGAATATAACACCTCAACAATATCTAGAAATACTAAAAGACGTCTAATATTTACTTTGATAGGGGAGAGCCAAAAAGGCACAAGGTACAAATAGCGCGCTTGAATGGGGTTGCCTCCCTGACATTTTTCGTAACTCCTTGAAATTATTACAACTACAATAATCCATAATAAGTTAGGAAAAATTTTTAAGTGTATGGTCATGTATCAAAATGCACAAAAATGTACCGTACATGGACACCATATGGACACCAGGCAAAAAACTTTCCCTAAAAATCTCTTGATTTAATTATGGAGTGTGGTATAATTCTTTTACAAGATAAATATAAGTCCCGAGTTTGAAGGGGTAAATCCCGGACATAAAAAAAGTAAAACCTTCGCAGAAGAGATTCTGTGAAGGTTTTTTTGTTTTTATAAGGCTGTTATGATAAAAAAGAAATCCATTGGCAGATTATCAATTCTCTTTACTCTTATTGCAGGAGTATCTTGTCCGGCATGGTGCCTGCCTGATTCAGCGTGTTTTCGGGATGGAAATACTCTTGTTTATAATGAGGTTAGGGAAGATCAAGACATGGATATGGATGGTAAGCTGGTAAGGATTTATAGCCCTTATCTTAATGAGCCTGTCTATGTAAAGCGTCTAACAAGACAGATTGCAGAACGCATTCCAATGCAGGAGGAAGAGAAAGAATTTAATCGTTCTTTAGAAGTTGGAATGAAGTGGGGTCAGGATGCATGGAGAACTGACAATATGTATTGCTATTATGTGGAAAAGAAAGAAGATATAACTGTACCAGCAGGCATTTTTAAGGATTGCTTTAAGATCGTCTATATGACCTGCCCTGATGACTCAGCTTGGTGGTATCATCCCGGTTTAGGCGTGGTTAAATATAAGTATCGTCACCACGGGACAATTACTAATGTAACGCGTGAGCTTGAAAAGATTGTCAATTAATAAGAAGTCGTACGTTAAGAAGGGGGAACTGCGACTATAAAATAATTAAAACCTTCTTTGTTAACCTACATATAACAAAGGAGGTTTGGAATGTTTATTGTGAAGTTGATCAAGGTCTTACTTGTAATTCTAGTATTTCTCGCCGCATTTTTCCCTATCTATGTTAACATTTCCGCCTTTGCGGCAAAAACCCAGGATTTCTTGGATGAGGAACTTGCCAAGAGAACTTCAATGCCTAATTTTATAGAGTACGAAGGGGTGATCTTTGAACGCGATCCTTGTCAGGAGGAATACGAACAGGCAGTATATGCTGATCTCGATGGTGATGCAAAAGACGAACTTATTGTCCGATTCAGCGGCAAACTAGAAGACCAGTCCTGCATAGCGTTAACAGTTATATATAGCTTTAAAGAAGGAAATAATGTCATGGTCAAAACAATACTGGGCGGCGAGACGCCAATAAGCATGGAATTGTTTGACGTTGACAAGGATGGCATAACGGATTTAATCCTGCGCGACCATTCAGGGGTTCACTATACACTGGTAATGATTTACAGTTACAAGGACAATGATTATAAGTGCCTATTTGAAAACGGCACCTCTTGTTTTTTACTCGACGTCAATACTAAAATCGAACCAGTAAGGATCACTATTGGCAGAGAGAACTGGGATAAAGAAGATTTTTGTTATGGGAATTCAGCTACAGAGTCTTTATTGGAAGTTTGGGAATGGAGCGGAGAGAGGTTTGCATATTCACCCTCATTAAGCACAATACCGCTTTTAACCGAAGAAAAAGCCATTGAAATAACATGCCAGCATATAAAGAAAACTATGGGAGAAATACAGGAAGAGACCGGCAGGGTAGAATCAGAGGGACAGATTAGCGATGTAGAGGCAGAAACTGCGATAAAAGGCTGGATATCTGGAACAAGGGCCCTGCAATTATTTAAAAAGAAGGACTTAGATGAGTAATAAAATACTCTTTTCAGTACTGATATTGCCGTTGCTATTTTCATGTATTTCCTGTTCAAAGGACTTGCCTGCCAGAGTCGTTGAACAGGATGAGCAAGGAAAGTCTGAGCGCCGCTCCCTCTACGCGGATAGAGACCTTGGCTACTGCAAGGTCGGTTATTACTACCGCCTTGACCTTAATAACGATGGTAAGGAAGAGATTGTAGAAGTCACTGAGCCTTATAAATTTTATACAAACCTGCCTGACAGCGTATGGGGGGATGATACGGGAGCGGTAATAAGGATATTAAATAGAAAAGGTGAAGTAGTCTATTTGAAAGACCTTGACCGCTACCAGCCAATTGAGGAAGTTTCAATAGGTGATGTGGACGGAGATGGATTAAATGAGGTAATGGTGTCAATCGGAAAAACAGAAGATCAAGTCGCCAAGACTTATATCTACGGTTGGAAGGATAATGAATATAAGATTATTGCAAAAAGAATAAAACATGCCAAAGAAAAACCTCAGAATTATATAAGAGTATCAAAGTTAATACGAGGCGCGCTCTAATTAGAACAAATTCCGCTTGACCCTTCTCATAGACTATACTATACTTCATTGTATAAACAATAATATATGATGTCAGAGAAGGAGATCCTAAGGAAACTGAAAGACTTACGAAGTCAATACACCTTGTTCGAGTTGGGCAAAAAATTGGATGTAAATCCCAATCAGATTTGGAGATGGCTAAAGGAAGGTAAGATCTCTAAATCCATGGCCCAACTACTTGGATATAAGATAAGAGAACAAGGCCTATAATTTTTTTACCAATATTTTCTACAATTGAATAAACAATAATAGAGAGAGGAGAAGAGTGTATAAACGATCCTATTGGAACTTAGTAATCTGCGGCTTAATACTCTGGCTATCACCATTACTCTTGTGTTGCTGGCTAATAAAGAAATTTAGCTGGACTAAGGGCCTGGTATTTATCATTGCGCTAGCAGTTATCATCTATATCTCATACCGACTTTTCACCTGAAGCGCCACGCTGCGACACATCGCAGAGCCTCGCTGCCCTCGGCCATACGCCAAGCCCATCCGCTTAGCTGCGACATATCGTAGAGCCCATGCCCCACGCCAAGCCCATCCGCCCCGCTGCGACACACCGCAGAGCCCCAGCGTCCCTCGGCCATGCTCCTATCCCCATGCGTTACTCACCATCCCGACGCCGGCCTGGTCTGCTTCGCATCCCATCGCCACCGCTCGCCTCTAACCAGCCCCCACTGTCCTATAATGACGTCATTATAGGACAGTGGGGG